>DATLOP010000369.1:0-8023 GCA_035536255.1 Solirubrobacteraceae bacterium | reverse complement strand
CTAGCGGGGCGGCAGCTCGATCTGGTCGTCGTCGTCCGGCTGGCCGCCGGAGAACGACTCCTTGAACTCGCGCAGGCCGCGTCCGGCGGCCCGCGCCGCCTCGGGCAGCTTCTTGGGGCCGAGGACGATCAGCGCGATCGTCAGGACCACGACCAGCTCCAGGGGGCCGATGTTGCCTACCACCAGACGGTGGAGTCGAGGTCGGCGATCTCGTCCACGGGCTTGGTGTAGATCCCGCTGGACAGGTACTTCCAGCCGTCGTCGCAGACGATGAAGACGATGTTGCCCTCGTCCATCTCGTTGGCCATCCGGACCGCGATGGCGGCGATGGCGCCCGACGAGACGCCGGCGAAGATGCCCTCCTCGTCCAGCAGCCGGCGCGTCCAGACGATCGCGTCGCGGTTGGTGACGAAGATCTTGCGGTCGAGCAGGCGCAGGTCGATGATCGGCGGGATGAAGCCGTCGTCCAGCGAGCGCAGGCCCTGGACCGGCTCGCCCTGCATCGGCTCCGCGGCGACGATCTTGACGCCGTCGCCCAGCTCCTCCTTGAGGCGGCGGCCGTTGCCCATCAGCGTCCCGCCGGTGCCCAGGCCGGCCACGAAGGCCGTCACCTCGTCGAGCTCCTCGAGGATCTCCAGCGCCGTCCCGTTGTAGTGGGCCAGCGGGTTGGCCTGGTTGCCGTACTGGTAGGGCATGTAGTAGCCGGCGTCGGCCTGCGCGATCTCCAGCGCCTTCTCGACCGCGCCGTTGGAGCCCTTGGAGCCCTCGCTGTACTCGATCTGCGCCCCGTACATCTCCAGCAGCTGCGTGCGCTCGGGCGTGACGTTCTCGGGCATCACGACCTTCAGCGGATAGCCCTTGCGCCGGCAGATCATGGCCAGCGATATGCCGGTGTTCCCGGACGTCGGCTCGAGGATCGTCTGGCCGGGGCGGATGGCGCCCCGCTCCTCCGCGTCCTCGATCATCGCGCGGGCCACGCGGTCCTTGACCGAGCCGGTGGGGTTGTGCGACTCCAGCTTGGCCCAGATCCGCACGCCCGGCTTGGGACTGAGACGGCGCAGCTGAACCAGCGGCGTGTTGCCGATGGCCTGCACGATGTCGCCGTAGCGCCCGCCGCACGGCTTGTTCGCGAGATCCGGCTCGAACGGGCCCATTACTTCACGAAGTGTAGCGCCGGCTGCTAGGCCACTTCGGCCGACGGAGGCCGGTGCTCGCGCCACATCCGCCGGACCCAGTCGGTGGCCTCCGCGGGCAGGGTGGCGACGAACTCCTCCACGGCCGGCGGGAAGGGCGGGAGGGAGTACTGGAACTCCGGCGGTTGGACGAGCGGGGAGAGGATCGAGGCGGCGGTCAGGTCGGCCACCGTGAACGAGTCGCCGACCAGGTAGCCGGACGGCTGGACCTCGGCGACCAGGCGCTCGCAGCCGGCGAGGATCTTGCGCCGCGACTCCTCCATGACCTCGGCGCTGCCGCCGTAGCGCCGCGCCGTCCCGCGCACCATGATCGCGGCGGCGCGGCCGGACAGCGGCGGGCCGCCGACCGTCTCCAGCGCCCGGGTCGCCGTGTCGGGGTCCTGGCTGATCTCGAAGAACGCGAAGCGCCGGATGTTCGGCGCCACCTCCTCGTCGAAGTAGTCCTCCAGCTCCAGCGCGCGGCGGCGCTGCGCCGGGTCGTCGGGGTACAGCGGCGGCTCGGGGTAGCGGCGCTCCAGGGCCCCGATGATCCGAGTCGAGTCGCCGATCGCCTCGCCGTCCAGCTCCAGGACGGGCAGCGTGGGCTTGCGGGTCTTGACCAGCGCGACCAGCGGATGCAGGACGCCCGGCATCGGCGCGCGCCGGCGGTGCGGGACGTTCTTGTGGTCCAGCGCCCAGCGCGCCTTCTCGTTGTAGTGCGAGATCTCGATGTGCCAGAGGACGGCGTCGGCCATGGACCGACTCTACCTCGGATGGCGCGGTCAGCGCCGGACGATCCGGAATCGGGTGCGGCGCGGCGCGGAGCGGTTGCCCGCGGCGTCGGTGGCCCGCAGCTCGAGGAGGTAGGTGCCCGGCGCCAGCGCGCGGCCCCCGATGCGGCCAGAGAACGTCCGTGACACCACGCCCTCGACCCGCCCGGAGATGCGGGTGGCCGAGCGCACCTGCAGCCAGCGGGTGCACCGCGCGCCCGACCGGTTGGACCGCGTCGGCGCCACGCAGGCGCCGCGGGCGTTGCGCCGCCCCGGCCGGGGGCTCAGGACACGCACCCGCACCGTCGAGCGCTCGCTGACCCGGAAGCGCAGCCGCGCGCCGCGCGCCGTGGCGGCGGCGCGGATCGTGGCTCCGGCCCGGAGGGGCCGGAACGCCGTGGGGGCGAGGGCCAGGCGCGCGAGGACCGGGCGGGTCTCGTCGGCGGGGAGGCTCATTGGGCCGTCGGCCTCGGACGGCGTCGCCGGCGCGGTCATCGTGGGCGGGGCGGGCGGGGCGGGGGTCGTCGCGGTCGTCGTCGTGGTCGTCGTCGGGGGGGCGGGCTCACCACCGCCGGACGGGGCGGGCGACGGCGCCGGGACCGTCACGGCGCGGACCGCGCGGTCGAGGTTGAGGCGCCCGCCGGTGACCGTGCGGCCGGCCAGTGAGGCCAGCGGGTCCACCGTCTGCTTGAGCGTCGTCTTGAGCTCGGCCGCCGTCAGGCCGGGGTCGCGCCCGAGCAGGACGGCCGCGGCGCCGGCCACGGCGGGCGACGAGTACGACGTGCCGCTGCCGGTGGCGAAGGCATTCGGGTTCGGGTGGTTGCACAGCAGCCTCACGTCGTCGACCTCGACGCCGTCGGCCGTGCCCGCCAGGTCCGAGGTGAGGCGGAACCGCAGCTGGAGGCTGGAGGTCGACGCGGGGTAGGTGAACCCCGGCTCGGCGGGCTCGAAGCTCGGCGCGACCGAGCCCGTCTCGTCGGAGATCGTCGAGAACGAGCTCGACCCGCCGAGCGCCACCTGGGTGAGGAAGTGGTCGGCGGCGGAGGCGGTGACGACGCGGCTCACGTTGCGCGCCTTGCACGCATTCCCCCCGGCGGGCAGCGGGATCGACGGGGAGGTGGCGTGGCTGTCCGCGTTGTTCGCGTAGGAGACGCCCGGGGAGTCCGAGAGGCTGTTGGGGGCGCTGTTGCGCCGGGTCGACGTCGTGGCCCAGCTCGACGTGCCACCCGTGGACCAGCCCGCGGGCAGGGCCGGCGCGGCCACGCCGTCGAAGCTCTCGCCGTACGCCGTGGTCATGGCGTCCGCGCCCAACACGCTCTCCCCGGGGGCGGCGAGGTCCACCGTGGTCGCCCCGTACGACGAGAAGCCCGACAGCGCGTCGCTGCGGTTGGTGCTGGCCACCGAGATGACGTTCGCGTGGTCCTTGGAGAGATTGGACGGCCAGTGGGGCGTGACGTCGTTGTCGGTGCCGTCGTTGCCCGCCGACGCGGTGAAGAGGATCTCCGGGGCCGACTCGATCGCCGCTTTCATCGCCGCGTCACCCGCGTCGGGCACGCCGTAGGAGCCGAAGCTCATGTTCACGACGCGCGCGCCCGCGGTCTTCGCGTAGGCCACGGACTCGACGACGGCGTTGGTGGAGATGAGGCCCTCGCCGTTGTCGGCCTGGAGGGGCAGGATCTTCGCGCGCTGCGCGACGCCGCTCATGCCCTGGCCGTTCGCGCCGCGCGCCGCCGCGATGCTGGCGACGAAGGTGCCGTGCTCCTCGAAGTCGTCGTCCACGACGTTGTCGTCGGGTCCGAAGAAGTCGCGCCCGCGGGGATCGACGTTGGGCGCGAGGTCGGGATGGTTGACGTTCACGCCGGTGTCGATGATCCCGATTACGACGGAGTCGCCGCCCGTGCTCACGTCCCACGCCTCGGGCGCATCGACGTCGGCGTCCGCCGCCCCTCCCGACTGGCCGGTGTTGTGCAGCATCCACTGGCTCGAGAACAGCGGGTCGTTCGGGATGGCGTCCGGCTCGTAGAGGTAGTTGGGCTGCGCGAACTGGACCTCGTCGTGGCCGCGCAGCTCGGACACCGCGCCGGTCACGGCCCGCCCGGGCTCCAGCCGCAGCAGCTCGACCCGGGCCAGCGGCAGCGCCTGCACGGACGCGGCGTCGACGTCCTCGCGGACGTGCGCCCGCTCGGCGCCGGTCACGCCGGGGTCGTAGCGGACGATGACCTCGCGCGGGGCGAAGGAGGCCTGACCGTCGCCGCCTCGCGCGTCCTGGCCGGCGGCGACCGAAGCGCCGGCGAACGCCGCGACCAGCACGAAGGCGAGGAGGGGAAGGAGGATGCGGAAGGGTCGTTGCACGAACAATGAACGTAGCGCTCGAACGCCGATTCGTCCGGAGCCGGGCAGGGGGTTGGAACCCCTGCCCTCACCCAGTGTTTCGGCACACCGCGCCCCTGGCTGGAGCGCAGGGCGCCTAGCGCCGGACGATGCGGAAGTTCCACCGCACGGCGCGCGACCGGTTGCCCGCGAGGTCGGTGGCGGTCAGGCTCAGGCGGTACGGCCCCGGAGCCAGCGTCCGTCCCCCGATGCGGCCGGTGAAACGCCGCCGGACGAGGCCGTTGAGCTGACCCGCGATCGTGTGAGTCCCCTTGAAGAGGTAGCGCGTGCACGGCGCCCGCCTTCGGCGTGCGCGGTTGGGCACCAGGCACAGCCGCCCCACGCGGCGGCCGGCGAGCCGGCGGTGGACCTGGAGGCGCGCCCGGACCGGCTCGTCGATCCGGAAGCGCAGCCGGGTCCCCAGGGGCGCGACGCTCAGCCGGACCGGCCCGCCGAGGCGGAACGCCCGGAACGTGCGCGGGTAGAACGAGGGGTTGCCGATCACCGCGGCGTGCAGGTCGCGCACCGGGGGTGGCGGTGGCGGAGGCGGCGGAGGCGGCGGGGGAGGCGGCGGAGGCGGAGGGGGCGGCGCGACGGCGCGCACGGCGCGGTTCGCGTTGAGCCGTCCGCCCGTGGCCACCTTCCCGGCGAGCCCCGGGACCGGATCGGCGTTGGCGCGCAGGACGTTCTTCAGCTCGCCCGGGCTGAGCCCGCCGTTGACCGAGAGCATCAGCGCCGCGACGCCCGCGGTCATCGGCGCGGAGAACGACGTTCCGCCGCCGTAGCGGTATTCGGCGGCGGCGGTCGGCCCGCACTGGACCTCCACGTCGTCCAGGTGCACCCCGTCGTTGACGCTCGAGGCATCGCTCTGCAGGCGGAAGATGAGGCTGGCGCTCGCGGCGCCGTTGCGCGCGAAGCCCGGCATGCCGAAGGCGAACCCCTCGCCCGCCGTGTTGCTGGAGATCCGCTCGATGGTGACGGGCGCCGCGCCGCCGACCCGGGCGCGCACGGAGTAGAAGTCGGCGTCGGTCTCCAGCCGGCGGCGCCGCCGGTGCTCGACGAGACAGAAGGTGGAGTCCGCCGGGAGCGCAAAGGCCGGCGATTCGGCGTTCTCGTCGGTGCTGTTCGGGTAGTTCGCACCCGCGCCCGGGGAGTCGGCGAGGGAGTTCACCCCGGTGTGCCGGCGGGTGGTGTCCACGCCCCAGCCGTCGGCCGTCCAGCTGGCGGCCAGCGCCCCCTCGAAGCCCTCGGTGAACACAGGCGTCCCGCTGACGGTCACCCGAGCGCCGCGGATGTCGGCTCCGGGCGCGGCCAGGTCGACGCTCGTGGCCCCGTACGAGGACGAGGCGGACAGGTTGTCGGACTTGCCGCTGTTGGCCACGGCGATGACGTTGGCCCGCGTCAGGGTGAGCTGCGATGGCCAGTGCGGCAGGGCGTCGTTGTCGGTCCCGTCGTTGCCCGCCGAGGTGGTGAAGAGGATGCCCGGCGAGGCGTCGATCGCCGCGGTGAGGGCGGCGTTCTCGGCGATGTAGTTGCCGAAGCTCATGTTGATGACCCTCGCCCCCATCGAGCGCGCGTACGCGATCGCGTTGGTGGCCGCCGAGCTGCTGATCCCGCCGATCGCGGTCGCCGCCTGAAGCGGCAGGATCCGGACGCTCTGGGAGACGCCGCTCACCCCGGCGCCGTTGTTGCCCCGGGCGCCGAGGACGCTCGCCACGAGCGTCCCGTGGTCCTCGACGTCGTCCGAGACGACGCCGTTGTCGTTGACGAAGTCGAACCCGCTGACGTCGTCGGTCCGGCCGTTCCCGTCGTCGTCGACCCCCGCGGCGCCGCTCGCCTCGGCGCCGTTGACGAACAGGTTCGGCGCGAGATCCGGGTGCCGCGTGTTGACGCCGCTGTCGATGACGCCCACGACGATCGCGTCGCTGCCCGGGGTCACGTCCCATGCCTCCGGGGCGTCGATGTCGGCATCGGCGGAGCCGGCGGTCCCGTTCGTGGTCTGCCCCGTGTTGTGCAGCCCCCACTGGAGCTGGAAGGAGGTGTCGTTGGGGATCCCCTCTAGCTCGAGCAGGTAGTCGGGCTGGACGAACTGCACGTCGTCGCGGTCCGCGATGTCGCGGACGGCCGCCGCGACGGTGACGCCGGGCGGCAGGCGCAGCACCTCGGTGCGCGCGAGGTCGAGCGGGTCGGCGCCGGTCGCCTCGGCGTCGCGGCGCACCTGGGCGCGCTCTTCGCCGGACACGCCGGGCGCGTACCGCACGATCACGCGGCCGGGGACGAACTCGGGCAGGTCGGCCGAGGCGCGCGCCATGGGCGCCGGCGACTGCGCGACCGCCGGCCACGCCGCGCTCAGCGCCACGGCGCACGCGACGACGATCGCCGCGCCTGGCCACTTCCGGGTTCCCCGTTCCCCCACCAGAGCGGGCGATTGTAGCCGCGGGGGGTCGCCGTGCCTAGCCGCCGGCCATCGCCGGCAGGATCACCAGCGTGTCCGTCTCGCCGACCGGCGTCTGCAGCCCGTCGAGCACCCGCACGTCCTCGTCGTTGAGGTACACGTTGACGTAGCGGTTGAGCTGGCCGTCGGAGAACAGCTGGGACTCGGTCTGCGGATGGTCGGCGACCAGCGAGCGCAGGACCTCCCCGACGTCGGAGCCCGAGGCCGTGACCTCGCGCTCGCCGCCCACGGAGCTGCGCAGGACGGGTGGGATCTTGACGATGGCCATGAGGTCGCTGAGCCTAGCCCGCGGCGGCGCAGAACGCCTCGTAGTCCGGGAAGACGCCCATCTCGTCGTCGGAGATCTCGGACGGGTCGCGCGAGCAGATCGGGCACTCCGGGTCGCGGTGGACCTTGACCTCGGTGAACGTCGCGGCCAGCGCGTCGTAGAGCAGCAGGCGACCGATCAGCGGATCGCCCTGGCCGATGATCAGCTTGACCGCCTCGGTGGCCTGGAGCAGGCCCATCGTCCCCGGCAGCACGCCGAGCACGCCGTTGGCCCCGCACGACGGCGCCAGCTCGGCCGGCGGCGGCTCGCGGAACAGGCAGCGGTAGCAGGGGCCCTCGTAGGGGGCGAAGACCGACAGCTGGCCGTCGAAGCCCAGGATCGCCGCGCTGACGACCGGGATCTTCAGCCGGACCGACGCGTCGTTGAGCAGGTAGCGGGTGGGGAAGTTGTCCAGGCCGTCCACGACCACGTCGTAGCCGGGGAGGATGTCCATGATGTTGGACGCGTCCAGGCGGACCGGGTGCTTGACCACGTCGACGTCCGGGTTGATCGCGTTGATCGTCGCCGCGGCCGAGTCGACCTTGGGCACGCCGACGTCCTCGGTCGTGTGGATGACCTGGCGCTGGAGGTTGGACAGGTCGACCTCGTCGTTGTCGACGATCCCCAGCGTGCCCACCCCGGCCGCCGCGAGGTACAGCGCGGCCGGCGAGCCCAGGCCGCCGGCCCCGAGCAGCAGCACCTTGGCGTCCAGCAGCTTCTGCTGGCCCTCGACGCCGACCTCGGGGATCAGCAGGTGGCGCGAGTAGCGCTCGCGCTGCTCGCGGGTCAGCGAGCGCGGGACCTCGACGTCGGAGCCGCGGTCCTTCCACAGCGTGATGCCGCCGGTCATCGACTCGACGCGGGTGTAGCCCAGCAGCTCCTTGAGCGCGTGGGCGCCCCAGGCCGAGCGGTTGCCCGAGGCGCAGTACAGGACGACGTGGGCGTCGCG
>DATLOP010000368.1:0-6095 GCA_035536255.1 Solirubrobacteraceae bacterium | reverse complement strand
TCGACGGCCCGCCGGGCGTCCTCGGGATCGAGCAGCCCCTTGACCACGAGCCGGCCCGGCCACCGCTCGCGCACCCAGGCGATGTCGTCCCAGGTCACGCTGGGATCGAACTGGGAGTCGACCCAGTCCTTGAAGGCGGCCGGGCTGCGCGCGCCGGGGACGGCCTTCTCCAGGTTCCCGAAGGTCAGCGGGCGCCCCCCGAGCGCGGTGTCCGCGATCCAGGCCGGATGGGACACCAGGTCCAGGGCCCGGCGCGCCTTGGCCCACGGGCGGGCCTCGCCGACCATGGCGTTGCGCGTGTCGCGGTGGCGCGCCCCCACCACCGCGAGGTCGACGGTGAGCAGCAGGACGGGCGAGGCGACGGCGCGCGCCCGGGCGATCAGGTCCTCGGCGTAGCCCCGGTCGCGCATCACGTACAGCTGGAACCACGGCGGCGTGCGGACCGCCCGCGCCACCTCCTCGATGGGGCAGATCGAGACGGTGGACTCGACGAACGGGACCCCCATCGCCTCCGCCGCCCGGGCCGCCTGCACCTCGGCGCGGCGGGCGAGCATCCCGGCCAGCCCCACGGGGGCGAGCACGACGGGCAGCGCGAGCCGCTGGCCCAGCACCTCGACCGCCGGGTCGCGCTCGCTCACGTCGCGCATCACGACCTGGCGCAGCAGCACCTGCGCGAGGTCGGCGACGTTCGCCCGCATCGTGGCCTCCTCGTAGGCCCCTCCGTCCACGTAGTCGAAGAGCTGCCGGGGCAGCCGGCGGCGCGCCAGCTCCCGGTAGTCCGAGGCGGTGGCCGGCGCGAGTCGCATCGGACGGTCGGCCGCGAAGCGCATCGGCGCAAGCCTTTCACGTCCGCCGGGGCGAGCGTTCCGGGATGATCCACCGGTGTCCTCGCAGGTGGACGTCGCCATCATCGGCGCCGGGTTCTCCGGGATCGGCGCCGGGATCGCGCTGTCGAAGGCGGGGATCGGCGACTTCGCGCTGATCGAGGCGGGCGACGGCGTCGGCGGCGCGTGGCACTGGAACACCTATCCGGGGATCCAGGTCGACATCCCGTCGTTCAGCTACCAGTTCTCGTTCCGGCGGCACTCGGACTGGTCGCGCGTGTACGCGCCGGGCGACGAGCTGAAGGCCTACGCCGAGGACTGCGTCGACCACTTCGGACTGCGCTCGCGGCTGCGGCTGGGCACCACCGTCACGGGGGCGGCGTGGGACGACGCCGAGCACGTGTGGCGCCTGGACACCGACCGCGGCGAGCCGCTCACCGCGCGCCACGTCATCGGCGCCACCGGCGTGCTCACCAAGCCCAAGCCGCCGGAGATCCCCGGGGTGGCGGACTTCCCGGGCACGACCGTGCACACCGCGCGCTGGGACGACTCGATCGAGTTGCGCGGCCGGCGCGTGGCCCTGATCGGAACGGGCGCCTCCGCGGTCCAGGTGATCCCGTCGATCGCGCCCCACGTGGAGGAGCTCACGGTCTTCCAGCGCACGGCCATCTGGTGCCTGCCCAAGCTCGACGGGCCGATCCCGCCCGCCGTGCGCCGCGCCCTGCGGTCGCTGCCCGGGGTCAAGCAGGCGGCACGCCTGGCCTCCCAGACGTTCGTCGAGCTCACCTTCCCCGTCGCCGCCCACTACGCGACGGTCGTGCCGATGGTGCGGTGGTCCAGGTCGATCGCGCTGCGCCACCTCGAGGAGCAGGTGCGCGATCCCGCGGTGCGCGACCGGCTCACGCCGCGCTACGACCTGGGCTGCAAGCGGCCGGGTTTCTCCAACGACTACCTGCGGACGTTCAACCGCGACAACGTGCAGCTCGAGACGGCGCCGATCGTCGCCGTCGAGGGCGACCGGGTCCGGACCGCCGAGGGCGAGCGCGGGCCGTTCGACGTGCTGATCCTGGCCACCGGGTTCAAGGTCTTCGAGCCCGGCAACATGCCGCCCTTCCCGACCCGCGGGGTCGGGGGCCGCGACCTCGAGGAGTTCTGGGCGCGCCACCGCTACCAGGCCTACCAGGGCGTCAGCGTTCCCGGCTTTCCCAACCTGTTCGCGATCCTCGGGCCCTACGGCTACAACGGCGCCTCGTACTTCACGCTGATCGAGAACCAGTCCCGCCACATCGTCCGCTGCCTGAAGCACGCGCGGCGGCTCGGCGCCACGCGCGTGGAGGTCACCCGGGAGGCGAACGACGGCTACATGGCGCAGATGCTCGGCCGCCGCCACCGCCAGGTGTTCTTCCGCGGCTCCTGCTCCAGCGCCAACTCGTACTACTTCGACTCCCACGGCGACGTGCCGTTCCGCCCGTCGACCACGCTGGAGGCGATGTGGCGCAGCGCGCGCTTCCCGCTGTCGGACTACACGTTCGCGTAGGGCGCGGGCTGCGTCGCCGGGCTGGCCGGGTCGATGAGGACGACGGCCTTCATCGGCGCTCAGCGCCAGGCGAAGCGGCGCACGAAGCGCGGGCGCGGGCCTTTGACGCACGTCGTCGCCGACCAGCGCAGCACCGGGGTCCGGCAGCCGGCCGCCGTCACGACGCGGAACGTCCCGGCCAGCGACCAGAACCTCGAGAAGCGCCCGGCCAGGAAGGTCCCTCCGCCGAGGTCCAGGTTCACCACACCGCCCGGCCGGATGGCGATTCGCGGCAGCAGGAGCACGCCGGTGACGTGACGCCCGCCGGGGCACGCCGCGCGCCAGCGGATCTCGCCGGTGCGAAACGCCGTGCCCGAGCCCGTGAGGCGCAGGCTCACGTCGCGCCGCTGGGCGGTCTTCCCGGTGAACTCGCCCGGATCGTGGCCCGGGTGCGCGCTCGCCACCGCGGCGGGCGCCAGCACGGCGGTGGCGGCGAGCAGGGCGAGCCGCTTCATCGCTGCGCCAGGTAACTGCGTCCGGCCGGGACGAGGACCGTCAGCCGCTTGAGGGCGTCGCGCACCTCGACCAGGCCCTGGAAGGTGCGGACGCGGGTGTGGTCGCAGGTGTCCTCGATGAGCCACCCGGTGCCCCGCACGATCGCCGACGCGTAGCGCCCGCTCGTGCGGAAGCTGCCCCGCGCGCGGGAGTACAGGCGCCGGCGGCGCGCGGAGGCGCGGGCCTGCACGTGCTTGGCGCCGCGGACGGGCCCGCAGACCAGCGGGTCGGCCAGCTTGAGGTCGGTGACCGGCCGGCGGCCCGTGCTCTGGTGCACCACGAACGTCCCGCCGCGCGCACGGATCGTCGAGCGGCTGCGCACAGCGGCGTCGTCGGCGACGATCACGTCGGTTACGCCGTTCAGCGTCTTCACGGTCGATCCGTCGGGGATCAGGGTCAGCGTCTCCACGCGCACGAACTCGCGCGCGCCCCGGAGCTTGACCAGCACGACGCCGGACACCGGGCGCACGAGCTGCGGGCCGCCGAATCCGGGGACCAGCGGGGGCGGGCGATCGCCGCGGCGCGAGCGCACGGGACCGGCCGCGCTCGACGTCGCCGAGGCGCTGCCCGCCGAGTTGGAGGCCGACTGGACCACGCGCAGCGTGCGTCCCACGTCGCCCCTGGCGAGGACGTAGGTCTCGTCCCGGGCGCCGGCGATCGGGGCGCACGTCCGGCCGGTCTTGTCGCAGCGCATCCACCGGAAGGCGTAGGCGGTGACCGGCGGGCCCGTGCCCGTCCAGCTCACGCCCGTCGCGGTCAGGACCTGGCCGTCCTGGGGGTCCCCGGAGATCCTCGGCACGCCGCGGGGGGCCGGCGCCACCGGGCGGACCGGCGCCGTGGGCGCGGAGGCCTCCTCGGTGGTGCCGGCGGCGTTGGCGGCCGTCTCGACGACCCGGATCGTCCGGCCGACGTCCCCGGCGCCCAAGACGTACCGCGAGCCCGTGGCGCCCGCGATGTCCGCGCAGCCCGCGCCGGCGGCGTCGCAGCGCTGCCAGCGGTGGCGCACCTCGCCGGCCCCGAACGTCACCGCCCACACCCCGGGCGCGACCGTCAGCGTCTGACCATCGACCGCCGCGCCGTTGACCTGCGGCGGGAACACGTTCGCCGGGAGCGGCTCGGCGCCGGCGGGCGCGGGCGTCGCCCAGCACGCCAGCACCGCGAGCGCCGCGATCCCCCCTGCCCGCCTACGCGAGCTCACGATGTCCGTTGCAGCTTCCCCCATCCCGTGCACGCTCCCGGCGTGCCGTCCGATACTCCCGTTCCCGGGGGCCCGGACGCTGTGAGACGTATCACAGCTCGGCTGATGCTACCTCGGGGGCGTGCGGTTGTGAAGGTCCCCGCACGGCGACCCCCCAGATGGGGATCTTCTCCTGGCGCCCGCGCACCGCGAGCTTGTCGACGTACTGCAGGTCGGGCGCGTCCTGCTGGAGCGCCGCCCGCGTCGACCCGGCGACGAACACCGCGAACCCGCTGCCCTTGGTCATCCCCTCCAACCGCGCGGCGGTGTTCACCGTGTCCCCGATGGCCGTGTAGTCGAGCCGCTGCTCGGACCCGACGTTGCCCGCCATGAACGAGCCCGTGTTGAGGCCGATCCCGATCTGGAACTCCTGTCCCACGCCCTGCTCGCGCACCCACGCGTTGAAGCGCGGCAGGCGCTCGTCGACCATCTCGCGCGCCGCCGCCAGGGCGCGGTCGGCGTGGTCGGCCTGGTGCAGCGGGGCGCCGAACACGGCCATGATCCCGTCGCCGATGTAGGTCGTGAGCGTGCCGCCGTGGTTGAGGATCGCCTCGGTCATCTCGCTCAGGTAGCGGTTGAGGATCTCCAGGACGCGCGGCGCCGGGGTGGACTCGGAGAACGTGGTGAACCCGCGGACGTCGGAGAACATCACCGTTCCCTCGACCTCCTTGCCGCCCAGGCGCAGGCCGTCCTCGGCCTCCTCCAGGACCTGGTCGACCACCTGGGGCGGGACGAAGCGGGCGAAGGCGGCGCGCGTGCGGCGGCGCTCGCGGACCTCGGTGACGTAGTGGACCAGCAGCGTCCCGGCGGCGGCCAGGGTCAGGGCGCCGATCGGGTACACGAAGGCGAGGATCGCCCCGCCGCCGAAGGCCAGCTGGGTCCCCACGGCGAACGCCGCCGCGGCCACGAGCGAGACCGCCAGCGATCCCACCGCGCCCAGTCGCACGCCGGCCAGCGCGGGAACTCCCGCCAGCAGCACGATGGCCAGCAGGTTCACCCAGCCCGCGACCGGCGAGAGCGGGAACCCGCGCAGGGCGGTGGAGATCGCGTGCGCCTGGATCTCGGGGCCCGACATCGAGGGCGTGGTGGCGGCGGCGTGGGTGTCCTGGAGCGAGGGCGCGGAGGCGCCGACGACGACCACCCGGCCGCGGACGGCCGCGGCCGGGAAGCGCCCCTCGGCGACCTGCGAGAACGACAGCGTGCGCACGCTGCGCTCGGGCCCGGCGTAGTCGATCCACTCGCCGTCGTCGTCGAAGCGCGCGATGCGCCGGCCCCGGGCCACCTCGGCCGCGGCCACCGCGAACCCCTTCAGGCCGTCGGCCTCGTAGGGCAGGCGCCGGATCACCCCGCCCGGGTCCAGGATGTAGTTGGCGTTGGCCGCCCGGGCGCCGGCGTCGCGCAGGTTCGCGTCGCCGCCCAGGACGTTGGTGGAGCCGCCCGGCCCCACCTCCGTCGTCCCCAGCACGGTGCGCCCGCGGGCGCGTGCCACCGCGTCGTAGAGCGCGAGGTCCTGGGACTCCTGCGTGGGTTCGGTGAACTGGACGTCGTAGGCGATCACCCGGGCCCCGGCGCGGCGCAGGCGGTCGACGACCCGACCGTGCAGGGACCGGGGAAACGGCCAGCGCAGGTCGAGCTCGTCGAACGTCCGGTCGTCGATCGCCACCACGGCGACGTCCGTGGGGGCCGGCCGCTCGCCGCGGATCCCGAACCGGGCGTCGACGGTGTCGAGCTCGGGACGGCGCAGCAGGTCGGTGGCGTAGGCGGTGACGCCGACGACCGACGCCGCCGCCCACACGGCGAGGAGCAGGGCGATCCGCAGTGCTCGGTGGCGGCGGCGCATGGGGGCTTCCGTGGTCCGGCGTCAGTCGCGGTTCGGTCCGCGGCCCGCGTCGTGGGAGCTCGACCGCGAGATGACGCGCTTGCGGCGGGCGTAGAGGTTCGGCGCGACGGCGACGGCGAACCC
>DATLOP010000367.1:0-3237 GCA_035536255.1 Solirubrobacteraceae bacterium | reverse complement strand
CGGCGCGGCTGCGCGAGGAGCTGACGGAGCGCGACGCGGCGCAGGCGCGCGCCGAGCACTCGATCGCCGATCTCGCCGGGCGGATCGAGCAGCTCCAGGGCGTCGCGGCGGCGGCGCGCCGCAGCGCCGAGGACGAGACCGCGGTCCGTGAGCTCTCCGCCGCGGCGGGCGAGGCCCTCGCCGAGGCCGAGCGCCGGATCGGGGACGCCCAGCGCGCGGCCACCGACGCCCAGGAGCGCCTCGACGCCGAGCGGGCCGAGCGCGAGCGCGCGGAGGACGAGCTGCGCGCCGCCTTCGACCGCGAGCGCGCCGAGCTCCAGCGCCGCCTCGACGCGGCCACCACCACCCTGCGCGCCGACTTCGAGGGCCGCATCGCCGCCCTCGAAGCCGCCCTCGAAGCCGAGCGCCGCCCGGCGGAGCGGCCTCGGCCCGAAGAGCCGCGCACAGCGGAGCGCCCTCGGCCAGAAGAGCCGCGCGCGGCCGAGCGCCTGCGGCCGGAGGAGCCCCGCCTCGTGGAGCGGCCGTCGCCGGAAGCGCCCCGCCCCGCGGAACGGCCGCCGGCGGAAGAGACCCGCGCGGCCGGGCCGGTCCCCTCACCCGCCCGGCCCGAGGGCGAGAGCACTGCGCCGGAGCCGCCGGTCCCCGCGCCGGCCGCGGAGCCGCGGTCGCTGTGGCTGCCCGTGGGCCTCGAGCGGCTGGCGGCGACGAGCCCGGGGGAGGCGGCGAAGCTCGGGGTCCAGCTGCTCCCGGCCCAGGCGCTCGGGGGCGCGGACGGGGGGCTGGACTACGACCTGCACGTGGCCGGCGAGTGGTACGCGGTGACGCTGCGCAACGGCAGGGGAACCGTCGCCCCCCTCGACGCGCACCGGGCGCGCAGGGAGGCCGACTTTCGCCTGGACCTCGACGCGCCAACCCTCGTCCGGCTCCTGATCGAGGGCGGGTCGCCGCGGCTGCGCAAGGCCGGCCACTTCAAGGTCCGCGGGACGCTCAGACGCCGGCGGTGCGCCCGGGCCATCCCGGCCGCCGACCTCGACCTGGCCCGGCTCGCCGAGGCCAACGTCTGGCCCGACCCCGGCCTCGTGCTGAAGGCCGCCACCGGGCTCGTCGACCCCGAGTGGACCCGGGGCCACGCCTTCGCCGTCGCCCTGGTCGTCCTGGGCCCCCGGGGCGGTCGCTGGCGCGTCCGGGCCGGCGACGGCGACCCGCTCGACGTCGGGCCCGCCCACACGAAGCAGGAGGCCCAGGCCACGGTCCGGATGACCCAGGCCGCGTTCCAGCGCCTCCTCGGCGGTCGCCCCTCGCCCGGCGACCGGCGCACCCACGTGGCCGGCGATCCCCGGGCCGTCGCGACGCTGACCGGCTGGATCGAGCGGGCCCAGCGCGGCGCCGCGTAGAACCCGCCCGAGACACACTCGCTCTTTGCGAGAACGCGCACGGTTCCCTCCGCATCGACGCCTATGCTCACAAGCCCCGTGAGCCCGCCGTCCTGCGCCCATCTGCACGTCCATTCCGAGTACTCGCTGCTCGACGGGGCGTGCAAGGTCGACGCGCTGGCCGCCCGCGCCGCGGAGCTCGGCCAGCCCGCCCTGGGCCTGACCGACCACGGCGTCATGAACGGCGCCGTCGAGCTTCACAAGGCCGCCACCAAGCACGGCATCAAGCCGATCGTCGGCTGCGAGGTCTACTTCGTCGACGACCGCCGCGCCCGCCCGTCGGGCCCCGGCCGCATCGAGCGCAACCACCTCACCCTGCTGGCCGAGACCGACGCCGGCTATCGCAATCTGGTCAAGCTCTCCTCGCAGGGCTTCCTGGAGGGCCTGCACCGCGGCAAGCCGGCCGTCGACATGGACTCGCTGGCCACCCACTCCGAGGGCGTCATCGTCCTCACCGGGTGCCTGCAGTCCCGGATGAACCAGCGCATCCTCGAGGGCCGCGTGCCCCAGGCCCGCCAGCACCTGGACGACCTGATCCAGGCCTTCGGGCCCGAGCAGGTCTACATGGAGGTCCAGCGCAACGGCCTCGCCGAGCAGGAGCAGGTCAACGAGCAGGTCGTGAAGTTCGCGCAGGAGACCGGCCGCCCGCTCGTGGCCACCGGCGACGTCCACTACCTGCGCCGCGAGGACTACGACCACCACCAGGCCCTGCTGTGCGTGCAGACGAAGTCGACCCTGGACGCGCCCAAGCTGACCTTCGACACCAACGAGTTCTACCTGCGCGACAGCGCCGAGATGGCCGAGCAGTTCGCCGCCTGGCCCGAGGCGCTGCAGGCCACGCTGGACATCGCGCAGCGCTGCAACCTCGAGCTGGAGCTGGGCAAGCAGCTGATCCCCCGCTACGAGACGCCCGGCGGCCAGTCCGAGGCCGAGTACCTCAAGACGCTCGTGGACCAGGGCCTGCGGCTGCGCTACGGCGACCCCGTCCCCGCGGACGCCCGCGAGCGCGCCGACTTCGAGCTCGGCGTCATCGACCAGATGGGCTTCTCCGCCTACTTCCTGATCGTGTGGGACTTCGTCCGCTACGCCAAGGAGAACGGGATCGCCGTCGGCCCGGGCCGCGGCAGCGCCGCCGGCTCGATCGTCTCCTACTGCCTGTCGATCACCGACGTGGACCCGCTGCGCTACGACCTGCTCTTCGAGCGCTTCCTCAACCCCGAGCGCGTGTCGATGCCCGACATCGACATCGACTTCTCGGTGCGCGGGCGCGAGCAGGTGATGCGCTACGTCACCGCCAAGTACGGCAAGGACCGCGTCGCCCAGATCGTGACCTTCGGCAAGATGTTCCCGCGCGCGGCGACGCGCGACGCGGCGCGCGTGCTCGAGCACGACTACGGCGTGGGGGACAAGCTCGCAAAGCTCATCCCGGACCCGATCATGGGCCGCTCGCCGTCCTTCGAGGACTGCCTGAAGCCCGGCCAGGCGCTGCGGATCGAGTACGACAAGGACCCGATCGCCAAGCAGATCGTCGACGTGGCGATGGGCCTCGAGGGGATCGTGCGCAACTCCTCGATCCACGCGGCGGCGGTCGTCATCGCCGAGGGCCCGCTGACGGACATCGTCCCGTTGCAGCTCGCCGATTCCAACCAGGTCGACGCCGACGGCCACAAGATCTTCAACATCGTCACGCAGTTCTCGATGAAGCCGGTCGAGCAGCTCGGCCTGCTGAAGATGGACTTCCTCGGCCTGCGCAACCTCGACGTCATCGAGGACGCGCTGGACATCATCGAGCGCTCGACCGGCG
>DATLOP010000366.1:0-5025 GCA_035536255.1 Solirubrobacteraceae bacterium | reverse complement strand
AGGACGCCCAGGGCGAGCGGGACGAGATGGACGGTCATCAGGAGCGCGACCGCCAGCGCGAAGATCGCCAGGCCGAGAGGCGCCCCGCTCAGGGCCCGCAGCCGCCGCCGCGCGATCAGCGCGGTCGTCCCGGCGACCGGTCCGGTGCTCAGCGCGAACCACCCCAGGCCGGTCAGATAGTCGCCGAGCGACATGGAAGGCGCGCAGGCTACCGTTCCGCAGATGCCCGAGCGCCCGCCTGCCGGAGTCCTCGTGGCGGTCGGGCTGATCGCGGGGACCACCCTGGCGCTCCAGGTGCTGCTGACCCGCGTCTTCTCGGCCGCCCTCTTCTACCACTTCGGCTTCCTGGCCATCTCGCTGGCCCTGCTGGGCACGGGCGCCGGGGCGATCCTGGTGTACCTGCGCCCCGGGTGGTTCGAGGGGCCCTTTCGCCCCCAGCTCGCCCGCTGGAGCGCCGCGCTGGCCGGGCTGCTGGTGGCCGTCCCGTTCGTCCTGGTGCGCCTGGACTACACGTTCCCCAACGAGATCACCGTGCGCTTCGCGCTGACGCTGGCCGCGGCGTCGGTGCTCGCCGCCGGCCCGTTCTTCGTGGCCGGCGTGGTCATCGCGCTGGCCATCACCCGCTACACGCGCTGGATCGGGCGCGTCTACGCCTTCGACCTGGCGGGCGCCGGCCTGGGGGCCCTGGCCGTCGTGCCCGTGCTGTGGCTGGTGGCGGCGCCCCCGCTGATCGCCGTGCTGGGCGCCATCGCCGCCGGCGCGGCGATCCTGCTCGCCGGGACGGGCCCCGGCCTGCGCGGCGCGCTGGCCGCCGGCGCGCTCGCGCTGGCCGCCGTCGCCCTGTCCGGTCCGCTGGACCTGTACCGCCTCCCCCCCATCCTCTACGGGCCGGGCGCGCAGTCCCAGACGCTGCAGGTCGACCGCTGGACCCCGCTGAGCCGCGTCGTGGCCTACTCGCCCAGGGGGGACGTCCCGTACGGGCTCCTGTACTACGACCGCGACTACGCCCCGGTGCCGCGCTACGAGCGCGGGACGCCGTTCCCCGACTGGCGCGACCTGTCCCTGGGACCCCAGAGCGTGGGCTACGAGCTCACCGGGCCCGGGCACGCGCTGATCATCGGCGGGGGCGGCGGGCGCGACATCTTCAACGCGCTGGCGTCCGGCCAGCGCCGCGTCGACGTGATCGAGCTCAACCAGGCGATCCGCGACGCGGTGGACGACGACCTCGGGGCGTGGTCGGGCTCGCCGTACTCGCTGCCCCGCGTCCGCACCACGATCGGCGACGGGCGCTCGGCCCTGGCCGCCCGCGACACCAAGTACGACCAGGTCCACATCGGCTTCACCAACACGATCTCGGCCAACTCGGCGCAGGCCTTCGCGCTGACCGAGAACAACCTCTACACCGTCGAGGCGTTCGACGAGTACCTGGACCACCTGCGCCCGGACGGCGTGCTCAACGTCTCGCGGGTCTACCACCTGGTGGGCGACGAGGCCCTGCGTGCCACCGTGCTGACGCTGGCGGCGCTGCGCGAGCGCGGGGTCGAGGACCCCGAGCGCAACGTCGTCGTCGTCCTGGGCCGCGACTACCTGACCCGGGTCCTGTTCGGGACGATCCTGGCCCGCAACCGGCCGTTCACCGCGGCCGAGCTGGCCACGGTCCGGCGGCTGGGCCGCGAGCGTGGGGCCGGCGTGGCCTTCGCGCCCGGCGGCCCCTATTACCGGGAGTGGGCGCAGCTGGCCCGGGCGCCCAGCCCCGAGGCGTTCTGCGAGGGCTACCGCCTCAACGTGTGCCCGCCCACCGACGACCGGCCGTTCTTCTTCAACATGCAGCGGCTCGGCGACGTGGGCCTGTCGGCGTCCTCCGAGGGCTACCTGTACTCGATCGACCCGTTCGCGGTGCTGCTGGTCGTCCTGGGCGTGTTGACCGTCCTGTCGCTGCTGGCCTTCGTCGGCCCGCTGGTCCTGGTGCGCGAGGCCGGGCGCCCGCCGTGGAGCGCGCTCGCCTTCTTCGCCGCGATCGGCGTGGGCTACCTGGTGCTGGAGGTGGGCCTGATCCAGCGCTTCGTGCTGTTCCTGGGCTTCCCGACCTACGCGCTGTCGATCGTCCTCTTCTCCCTGCTCGTGTTCACCGGGCTGGGAGCGCTGCTGTCCAACCTGCCCGCGAGCCCGCGGCGCGCGCTCACCCTCTCGCTGGGCGCCGCGGCGGCGATGATCGCGGCGGTCGCGTTCGGCCTCGGCCCGCTGCTCGAGGCGCTGGTCGGGCTGCCCTTCGCGGCGCGGGTGGCGGTCACCGTCGCCCTGCTGGCGCCGCTGGGCGCCGTGCTGGGGATGGCCATGCCGATCGGGCTGCGCCGGCTCTCGGTCCTGCACCCGCGGGGGGTGGCCTGGGCCTGGGGGATCAACGGGATCACCTCGGTCCTGGCCTCGGTCCTCGCCGTGTCGGTCGCGATCGCGTGGGGCTTCACGGTGACGACGCTGCTGGCCCTGGCCGCCTACCTGGGCGCGCTGGCCCACGCCGCGCTCGGGCGCTGGCCGGCCGAGGGGCAGCCGCCCGAGGACCGC
The DNA here is from genome assembly GCA_035536255.1 of Solirubrobacteraceae bacterium. Lineage (GTDB taxonomy): Bacteria > Actinomycetota > Thermoleophilia > Solirubrobacterales > Solirubrobacteraceae > AC-38. The sequence continues at coordinate 2,463 of DATLOP010000366.1, read as the reverse complement.
GGCCCGGAGGTCGCCGAGCCGGTGGAGGTGGGCGCGCGGTGAGCGGCGGCGGGCGGTCCGCGACGGTGCCCGAGATCGCCGTCGTCGTGGTGTCGCACGCCTACGAGGCGCTCTACGCCGAGCTCTCGACCAGCGGGGGCTCCGCCTCGGGCCGCGCCGGGCGCAGGTAGCCCGCGACCTCGCGCAGCAGGTCGCGCTCCAGCAGCACCGTGGCCACGGCCGTGACCGCCAGGTAGAGCGCCAGCTCGCCGAGCGCCGTGGCCCCCGAGCGGTCCGAGCCGTCGAGCAGGCGCACGAGGAGCACCGCCCCGGCGGCCGGCACCGTCGGCGCCATGGCGCGCGCCATGTGGACCACGATCCGCAGGGCCGGGAACAGCCGCGCCAGGTAGGCCAGCCGCACGCCGAGGCTCACCACCCCCATCGCCGTCATCCCGATGGCCAGCCCGTCGAGCCCGTCGGAGACGAGCAGGGGGATGGCCACGGCGACGAAGACGACCATGCACAGGACGCTCCAGACGGCGATCGGCCGCGTGTCGCCGCGCGCCCGATAGAAGGCGTCCCAGTTGAACCCGACGTGGTTGATGGCGGCGATGACGCCGAAGGCCTGGAGCAGGCCGATCCCCGCCGCCCAGCGCTCGCCGATCCCGTAGTGGACGAGGTCGGACGCGAACAGCGCCAGGCCGATCCCGAACGGCAGGCCCCACATCAGCGCGAGGCGATTGGACTTCACGAACGCCTCGAACAGCAGGTCGGCGCGGTCGCGCACGGCGCAGATCGCGGGGTACAGGGTCTGCGTCACCACCTCGTCCACGCGGTTGACGTAGCCGGAGATCGTCGCGGCCAGCGTGATGATGCCGACCCCGGCCAGCCCCAGGACCTTCTCCCCGGCCACGATCGAGCTCTGCGCGATGACCAGGCTGGCGGCCGCGGCGAGGAACAGCGGCCAGGAGAACGTCAGGTAGTCGCGCAGCGTCCCGCGCTCGAAGCGCAGCGCGATGCGGTACGGCGCGGCGAGCAGCGCCACCGCGCCGGCGGCCAGGGCGCCGGCCAGGAACCCGACGACCAGGCTCCAGTACCCGGCTCCCGCGGCGGCGAGCCCGACCGTCACCACGAAGCCGACGAGCGGGTCTACCGCCTGCAGCGTGCGCTGGCGGACGAAGTCCATGCGCCGGTAGAAGACCCACAGGGGCGTCTGCAGGACGCCGGCGGCCAGGGCGGCGATCACCAGGAGGCTGGGGGCGATCAGCTCCGCGCGCCCATACACGAGCGCCACCAGCGGCACCGCGGCCAGCATCAGCGCGACGAACCCGCCGGTCACGACGGCCTCGACGGTGAAGGCGCGCTGAAACGCGAGCTCCTGGTCGTCCTCGTCCTGCTGGACGTAGCGGTCCACGACCCCGACCTGCTTGAGCCACAGCAGCGTCGTGAACGTGACCATCACCACGCCCCACACGCCGTACTCGGCGGTCGTGAGCAGGGCGGCCACGACGAAGCCGCGCAGCAGGCCGAGGGTGTAGAGGCCGACCAGGAAGGCCCCGTTGACCAGGGTCCCCCGCGCGGTGTGCCGGCGCAGGGAGCGCTGGGCTCGATCGGTCACGCGCTGATCTTAGACTCGGCTACGATCGCCGCCGAATGGCGGCCGTCGTGCATCACGCGCTGCTCGGCGCGGCGGTCGCGGCCCTGTTCGGAGCCGGCTCTCGCGTGGCCGCGCGCGCGACGGCGGTTCCCCTGGAGCGCGCCGTGTCGGCGGTCGTCCTGGCCGCCGCGGCCGCCGTGACGCAGGCGCTGGCCCTCGGCCTGGTGGGCCTGGGGACGGACCCGATCGCGCTCGGCCTCGCCGCGGGGGCGACGTGGGTGCTGGCGCGGTGGCGCCTGCCCGAGCCGCCCGGACGGGGCCTCTCCACGGCCGCGCTGGAACGGTGGCGCGAGCTGGGGCCCGCCGAGCGGGCCGCTCTGGGGGCGGCGGCCGGCGCGCTCGGCGCGTGGGGCGTGTGGGCGCTGCACCGGCCGGCGATCGGCCTGGACGGCGTCGTCTACCACCTGACCGAGATCGTGGGCTGGGTCCACTCCGGCCGGCCGGGCGAGATCCAGCGGATCACCTACGAGTACCCGGTCGGCAACTACCCGGTGACCAACGAGGTCCTGCTGGCCTGGGCCACGGGCCTCGCGCGCTCGTTCGTGCCCGGGGCGCTGTCCACCCTGGCCGCGCTGGGGCTGGCGCTGACGGCGGGATGGATGGGGCTGCGCGCGCTCGGGGTGGCGCGGGTCGCGGCCGCGCTGGCCCTGGCCGCGGTGGTCACGCTGCCGCTCACCGTCCAGCAGCTCGGCGGGCCCAACACCGACCTGCCGGCGCTGGCCTGGCTGGTCACGGCGGGCGCCCTGTGCGCGTGCGCGGCGCGCAGGCCCGCCCTCCTGGCGGTCGCGCTGGTCGCGGCGGCGCTGGCCGTCGGCACCAAGACGACC
>DATLOP010000365.1:0-2041 GCA_035536255.1 Solirubrobacteraceae bacterium | reverse complement strand
CCCGAGGTCGAGAATGAGATGGCTGGCGAAGGTGCGTCGGCCAGCAGCCGGTCAAGCTCGGGGCGGTCCTTTCGTTGCCCGACACCCCCGGCTCGCGGTACTCGCCCGCAGGGGTCCACTCCTGGTCGCTGATGTACTTGGCGACCCTGCGGTCCTGCTCGTCGAGGCTGAGACCCTTGTCGGCCTGACCCTTCGTGGACACCCGGACCAGGCTCGCGGCCCGGATGGTGCCGCCGTCGTGTGAGGTAGCGTGCGTCTCGCTTCTTCTGGTGGTTCGAAGTGGTCTCACGGCCCCGCCCTGCTCGGCGGGGTGGTGCTACCGCGACGTGTGACCGGGCGCACCCAGCAGAGCTGGCGCGTTGGCGTTCTGGCGCCGGTCGATCCGGTCGGCTGTCGTTCGTCCATGGGTCGAACCGCGGCGGTCATGGGGGCCGGCGCACCACAGCCCGAGGAGGGACATGACGATGCAGTACCTGCTGACGATCTGGAGGGAGGAGACGGACTTCGTGCCGACGCCCGAGGCAATGGCGCCGTGGAAGGCGTTCAACACCGAGGGCGCCGCCGCCGGCGTGCTGCGCGGCGGCTCGGGCCTGCAGCCGTCGACGACGGCGACCACCGTCCGCGGTGGCGGCGAGGTCGTGCTGACCGACGGCCCGTTCGTGGAGACCAAGGAGCAGCTCGCGGGCTACTACGTGGTCGACTGCGCCGACCTCGACGAGGCGATCGCCTGGGCCAAGAAGGTGCCGGCCGTCCTCTGGGGCGCCGCCATCGAGGTGCGCCCGGCGGCCGGCAGCACCGACGTGGCCGAGAACAGCACCGCCGCCGGGACGGCCGCCTCCTGAACGGCAGCGCCGCGTTCGAGGTCGACCGCCTGTTCCGCGACGGCGCGGGACGGGCGGTCGCGGTGCTGGCCCGCGTGCTGCGCGACGTCGACCTGGCCGAGGAGGCGGTCCAGGAGGCCTTCGTCGTCGCGCTCGAGCGCTGGCCGCGCGACGGCGTGCCGGACGAGCCGGCCGCCTGGATCGCCCGGACGGCGCGCAACAAGGCGATCGACCGCCTGCGGCGCGCCAAGCGCTTCGCCGACAAGGCGGCGGTGCTGGCCGCCGAGCTCGAGCGGGCCGTGCCCGGCGAGGAGGACGACGACCCCATGCCCATCCCCGACGACCGCCTGGCGCTGATCTTCGCCTGCTGCCACCCGGCGCTCGCCCTCGAGGCGCGGGTGGGGCTGACCCTGCGGCTCGTCGGCGGCCTGCAGACCCCGGAGGTCGCCCGCGCCTTCCTGGTCTCCGAGACGACGATGCAGCAGCGCGTCGTGCGCGCCAAGCGCAAGCTGCGCGACGCGGGCATCGCCTTCGCCGTCCCGCGCGACGCCGCGCTGCCCGACCGGCTGCCCGCGGTCCTCGCCACGATTTACCTGATCTTCAACGAGGGCTACGCCGCGTCCAGCGGGGACGCGCTGGTGCGCTGGGAGCTGTGCGCCGAGGCCATCCGCCTGGCGTCGATCCTCTGCGCGCTCATGCCCGACGAGCGCGAGGCGCTCGGCCTGCTGGCGCTCATGACCCTCCACGACGCGCGGCGCGGGGCGCGCACCGACGCCGACGGCGAGCTCGTGCTGCTCGCCGACCAGGACCGCGCGCGGTGGGACGCGGCGGCCATCGCGCAGGGCCGCCGGCTGGTCGACCGCGCGGCGCGCCTGGGCCCGCCCGGCCCCTACGTCCTGCAGGCCGCGATCGTCGCCACCCACCTGGCCGACGGCCCCACCGACTGGCCCACCGTCCTCGCCTTCTACGACCGCCTGGTCGGCGTGCAGGACACGCCGGTCGTTCGCCTCAACCGCGCGGTCGCGCTCGCCGAGGTGCACGGCCCGGCCGCGGCGCTCGACGAGCTCGCCGGCCTCGAGCGCGCGCTGGACGGCTACCACCTGCTGCACGCCACCCGCGCCGAGCTGCTGCGCCGCGCGGGCGACCCCGACGGCGCCCAGCTGGCCGACGCCCGGGCGCTCGAGCTCGCGCCCTCGCCCGCGGAGCGCTCGCTGCTGCTG
>DATLOP010000364.1:0-4457 GCA_035536255.1 Solirubrobacteraceae bacterium | reverse complement strand
AACAGAACCTTTCTCTCTACGGAACCAGCGAGCTGGCCGTCGTCAGCGCGGCGGCGGTCTGCGCGTCGTCAGCCGGCGCGGGCGCCGTGTCGTCGTCCGACGTGCTGGCGTTCCACGTCTGGACGTTGCCCCTGAAGAGCGCGACGGTCGCCGGCTCCTCGGCGAACCCGCACGGCCCCTCGGCGTCGTCCGCCTGACCTGGGTCGCCCTGGTCGGTCTCGCCCGGCGCGAACAAGGCGATCATGTCGCCTCCGCGCTCAGCCTGACCCCGGCCGCCGTCGGTCACCCGCAGCTCGAAGCGCTGAGTCGGAGCTCCGCGCCTGTGGCCCGAGATGTAGGCGTCTCCGACGCTCCGGCCGCCGTTGACCACCAGGCAGTCCACGATCCCGTGGAACTTGGCGGGGCCCGTGCCCGCGTCCGCGTTCGTCGAGCGGCGGTTGACCTGCACCTGGCCCGTAGCCAGGGAAGGGTTGTCCCCCGTCGCGGCCTTGGAGCGGTGCGCTATGAAGGCCACGGTGTCCCCGGCACCCGTCGGCGACTCCCCGAAGAGCGCCTGTCCCCCGCCGGTCGCCGTGTCGCGCGGCGGCCCTGGCTGACCCTTCGACGCCGCTCCGGCCAGCGTCGGTACCGCAGCGAGCAGCATCGCGGCTGCCACAAGTCCCGTCGATCGAATCCTCAAGACTGCCTCCCGATAGTCGTTGATGAGATCCTGCTTACCGTAGCGCGCTTCCGCGCGAAACTGGCGGAAAGCAGCCGCATTCAGCGACTCCGATATGTGTCCCAGTGGGCGATCCAGGACTCGAACCTGGGACCTCTTCCTTATCAGAGAAGCGCTCTAACCGGCTGAGCTAATCGCCCGTGCGGTGGGCGATTCTAGACGTCAGCTCGCGGGCCTCGTCGAGCGAGTCCAGGTCGACCTCGATGCGGTAGCCGGTGCCGCGTGGGCGCACCTCGACGTCGCGGCCCAGCAGGGCGCCGAGGGCCTCCGACACGGCGGTCATCGCCGCCTGCTGGTCGGGATGCGGCTCGGGACGGGCGCGGCGGCGGCGGGGCGCGGCGGCGCCGTTGGCCGCGCGGGCCCGCGTCTCGGTCTGGCGCACCGACCAGCCGCCGTCCGCGGCGGCGCGGGCCAGGCGGCGCCGCTCGCCGTGGTCCTCGGCCAGCAGCAGGGCGCGACCGTGCCCCTCGGTCAACGCTCCGGTTTCCAGTAGTTCGATGGCCTCGTCGGGGAGGTCGAGGAGGCGCAGCAGGTTGGACACGGCGACGCGGCTGCGCCCCACCCGGCGCCCGACGTCCTCGCGCGTGAGACCGAGCTCCTCGACGAGCGCCGCGCAGGCCCGTGCCTGCTCGACCGGGTTGAGGTCCTCGCGCGCCATGTTCTCGATCAGGGCCAGTTCCAGCGAGGCCGCGTCGTCGTCGGCCCGGACGATCGCCGGCACCTCGTCCAGGCCGGCCAGGCGGGCCGCGCGCCAGCGCCGCTCGCCGGCGATCAGCTCCCAGCCGCCCGCCGGGCGCGGGCGCACCAGGACGGGCTGGAGCACCCCGCGCTCGCGCAGCGAGTCGGCCAGCGCCGACAGCGCGCCCTCCTCGAAGCGCCGCCGCGGCTGGTTGGGATTGGGCTCGATCGCGTCCAGCGGCAGGACGCGCAGCTCCTCGGCCGCCTCCTCGCGCTCGGGCACCGACAGGATCGCCGCCAGGCCGCGTCCCATGCCTCGCTCCGCCATGCGTCAGCGCCTCCTGATGTAGCTATCCACGCGCCGCGACCTCCTTGGCCAGCTCGAAGTACGCGCTGGCGCCGGCGCAGTGGGGGTCGTGGTGGATGACCGGCCGGCCGAAGCTGGGCGCCTCGGACAGCCGGACGTTGCGGGGGATCACCGTGTCGAAGACCAGCTCCGGGAAGTGCGCGCGAACCTCGCGCTCGACGTCCTGGGCCAGCCGGGTGCGGCCGTCGTGCATCGTCAGGACCATGCCCGCCATCGTGAGCCGGGGGTTGAGCTCGCGCTGGATGGTCTTCACCGTATCCAGCAGCCCGGCCAGTCCCTCGAGGGCGTAGTACTCCGTCTGCACCGGCACGAGGACGCGGTCGGCCGCCACCAGGGCGCCCACGGTGAGCGGGCCCAGGGACGGCGGGCAGTCCAGGAACGTGAACGCGTAGAGGTCGCGCGCCGGAGCGAGCGCGTCGCGCAGGCGCGTCTCGGAGCCGGCCAGGCGCGGCAGCTCGACGTTCGCCCCGGCCAGGTCGGGGCTGGACGGGACGACGTCGAGGCCCTCGACCTCGGTGGCGCGGACCGCGTCGGCGAGGGACGCCTCGCCCGCGATCACGTCGTAGACGTTGGGCCTGAGGTCCTTGGCCAGCCCCAGGCCCGTGGTGGCGTTGGACTGCGGGTCCACGTCGACGAGCAGCGTCGGGTAGCCGGCCTCGGCCACGCAGGCGGCGGCGTTCACCGCGGTGGTCGTCTTGCCCACCCCGCCCTTCTGGTTCGCGACCGCGTAGATGGATCCCACGGGCCGGAAGCTAGCGGCGCGCCCGGTCGCGGGCCGCCCGTTTCCCCGCAAAGAGCGGGCGTTCCGCGCCCCTCAGCCCGCCAGCGGGCGCTTCGTCGCCATGCCCGGGCGGCGCGGGAACCGCTCCGGCGTGGGCCCGGCCTTGCGGTACACGTGCAGGTGGCGGTCCCGGGCCGCCGGGAAGGGCTCGACCCGCCGGACGTCCTCCACGACCAGCCCCAGCTGAGCCGCGGCGGCCGCGCCTGACGCCTCCTCCCCCGGGTCGCGGCGCCCCTTCCACGCGACCAGAGCCCCGCCCTCGCGCAGCAGCGGCGCCGCGTACTCGGCCAGGACGGGCAGGGACGCCAGCGCCCGCGCGGTCACCACGTCGCAGGCGCCCAGACCCTCGCGCCACTCCTCCACGCGCGCGTGGACGACCTCCACGTTGCCCACGCCCGCCGCGTCCACCGCCCGCGCCAGGAACTCGCACTTGCGCCCCACGCTCTCCACGAGCGCCACGCGCGCGTCCGGGAGCGCCGCGGCCAGCGCCAGGCCCGGAAACCCCGCCCCAGAGCCGAGATCGGCGATCCGCCCGGCGCCCCGCACGTCCGCCAGATCCAGGGCGACCAGCGAATCCGCCACGTGCACGTCCACGGCCTCCTCGCGCGCGCGCACGGGCGTCGGCGCGTGCGGATCTCCCTCCAGCGCGCCCAGCAGCGCGCCGAGCGCGCGGGTCACCGGATCCTCGAGGGCCCAGCGCTCGGCGAGGCCGGCGATCGACGGGGTCATCCTCGATGTCGCGCGATCACGGCCGCGTAGCGCTCGCGCATGGCCGTGTATCGCTCGAAGACATGAGCGTCGCGGTCCGGGGTCAGGTCCTCATCCAGGAGGGGCATCAGATCCTGGACCAGCCCCGGGCCGCGGGCCATCCACTGGTAGTAGTGCCGCCCACCGTGGTGATAGGGCCCGTACAGGCGCGACCGCGGGAACCTCTCGGCGAGCCAATGGAAGATCGCCTCGTGACGGACGTGCATCCGGAGCGTCACCTGGGGCTGCTTGCCGTCGCCACCGAACGACCCCTCGCCGATGAGGATGCCGGTCAGGAATCCACGCTCGAAGTCGTCCAGGTCAGGCGGGCCGGGCACAGCTGTATTGTTTCACCGTTAGGAAAAACGTGAAACGGTCCTACGAGACGACAGGCGCGACGACGAGGTGGCGGTCGGGCTCGTCGCCCTCGCTGTACGTCTCCACGTCGTGGCGGTCGCGCAGGAACTCGTGGACGACGCGGCGCTCGGAGGCGACCATCGCGTCGAGCGCCACGGGGCGCCCGAAGCGGACCGCCTCGGTGGCCGCCTTGTCGGCCTGGCGCTCCAGGGCCTCGGCGCGGCGGGCGCGGTAGCCCGCGGCGTCGACGACCACCCGCTTGCGGTCGCCCTCCATCCCCCGCCAGGCGACGCGAGTCGCGATGTGCTCGAGCGCGTCGATGGTCTGGCCGTGGCGGCCGATCAGGACCCCCAGGTCCTCGCCCTCGATGGCCCCGCGCAGGCGCTCCTCGTCCTCGCTGACCTCCACCGTCGCGTCGAGGTCGAGCGCCTCGACGATCTCCTCGAGCAGCTCGCGCACGCGGTCCGCCGGCGCCTCGGGCCGCGAGGCCATCAGCGACGGCGCCCCGATCGGGCCTTCTTGCGCCGCCGCGGCGGGGGCGGAGGCGCCGCCTTCGGCTTTCCGTCGCCCGACGGCTTCGCCGCCGAGCCGGAGTTCCCCCCGCCGCACTTCGCCACGGCGGCCGCCGCTCCCGCGGGCACCGGCTCGCCTTCGGCCGTCGGCGGCGGGCGCAGCGGTCCCACGGTCCGCTTGACGATCGCCTGCTGCACGATCGTCCACAGGTTGGTGGTGATCCAGTAGACGATCAGGCCCGCCGGGAAGTTGATGATGAAGAAGACGAAGATCAGCGGGAGAGCGAGCATGATCCG
>DATLOP010000363.1:0-4905 GCA_035536255.1 Solirubrobacteraceae bacterium | reverse complement strand
AGAACTGGTCCAAGGACGTCTACAACCTCAACACCAAGCGCGCGGTGGTCGAGGCCAACGGCACCGTGGAGTGGGTCGGCGGTTCGATGGGCGCCAAGTACGTGATGCTCTACCCCGGGTCGTTCCTGATGGGCGAGGGCGCGCGGGCGGACCACCTGAACGTCGGCGTCGCCGGCGAGGGCGTCCACAAGGACACCGGCGCCAAGGTCGTCCACCTGGCGCCCAACACGACGTCGAACATCCTGGCCAAGTCGATCTCCAAGGACGGCGGGATCATGGGCTACCGCGGCCTGGTCCGGATGGGCCACAACTCGCGCGGCTCCAAGGCCCGCGTCCAGTGCGACGGCCTGATGATGGACCCGATCTCGCGGTCGGACACCTGGCCCGACATCCAGATCCAGAACCCCCACGTCACCGTGGCCCACGAGGCCGTGGTCGGCAAGATCTCCGACGAGCAGCTCTTCTACATGCAGAGCCGCGGCTTCTCAGAGGACGAAGCCGCCGCGATGATCGTCAACGGCTTCATCGAGCCGGTGACCAAGGAGCTCCCGATGGAGTACGCCGTCGAGCTGAACCGGTTGATTCAGCTGGAGATGGTTGGTTCCATCGGGTAGGGCCGCCGGTAGATTGGCGGTCGTGCCCGCGGACGAGGACTTCCCAGGACCGCTGCCGCAGGGGAGGCGTGGCCCGATCGCGCCCATGCCGCCGCTGCCCATCGCCGGCTCGGTCGAGCTGGCCATGCCGCTGGAGACGCTGTGGCAGACGTTCCTCGACGTGCCGCGCTGGCGGGACTGGAATCCCTGCATCTGGCGCTCGCGAGTGCGCGGCGGAGAGCTGCGCGAGGGCGCCACCCTGGTGTGGGTCTTCAACCCGATCCGCCGCGGCTATCCGTACAAGATGCCGGCGTCCGCGACGATCGTGGAGCTCGAGCCGTGTGACCGGGTGACCTGGGAGGTGGCCGCACCGGGCTTTCACGCCGTGCACAGCTACCGCTTCGCCGAGGCGGGTCCCGGTCGCTGTCGCTTCGGCTCGTGGGAGGTCGCGGAGGGCGCCATCTACCGCGCGACGCGGCGATTCTGGCTCGCCCACTTCCGCTACGTCTGTCGCGCCTCGCTGGCTGGCGCCGCGACGCTGGCGAACTGACCAGCGCGCCTACGGCGCCAGCGTCACCCGTCCGAACGCCTGACGGCTCTCGATGTACGCGTGTGCCTCAGCGGCTTCGGACAGGGGGAACGTGCGGTCGATCTCCACGTGCAGGTCCCCGCTCGCGACCCGGCCGATCAGATCGCCGATCATGGCGTGCACGCGGGGAAGCTCGGCCAGCAGCGCGCCGCCCAGGTAGACGCCGCGTAGGGAGTTGTTCTGCTGCCACAGCTCCTGCGCCTCGATCGCCGAGCCGGAGCGGCCCGCCACACCCACGCTGACCAGGGTCCCCCGGTAGGCGAGCGCGCCGATGCCGTCGATCAGGGTCTGGCCGCCGATCGAGTCCACGACGAGGTCCGCCCCGCGACCCTCGGTCAGCTCCCGGGTGCGCTCGGTGAAGCTCTCGGTTGCGTAGTTGATCCCGTGATCGAGGCCGAGCGCGGCCAGCCGCTCGAGCTTCTCGTCGCTGGAGGCGGTGGCGAGCACGGTGGCCCCGGCCTCCTTGGCCAGCTGGATCGCCGCCATGCCCACCCCGCCGGCTCCGGCGTGGATGAGCACCGTCTGGTCAGCCTGCAGCCCGCCGGCCGTGAACAGGCACTCGTACGCCGTGCCGAACGCAACCGGAACGCATGCGGCACGTGCGGCATCCAGGCCTTCGGGGATCGGCCACGTGACCACCGCGGGGACAGACCGACGGGCGGCGTGCGATCCGGCGCCGAACAGGGCGACGACGCGGTCGCCGACGGCGCGATCCTCGACTCCCGCGCCCAGCTCGGCGATCGGACCGGCGCTCAGGTAGCCCACGACATGGGGGACGTGCTCCGGGCGCGAGCCCGCTCGCGCGAGCACGTCGCCACCCTCGATGCTGATCGCCTCGACGTCGATCAGGACGCATCCATCCGGGCACGCGGGGTCCGGTACGTCCTCGTAGCGCAGGACATCCGGTGCGCCGTTCTCGTAGATGACCGCTGCCTTCATCGTGCTCCTGGCGATCGGGGGCGCGAGTGTAGTCTCTCCCCATGACTCCGATCCCCGGTGAGCCGCACGACCGCAAGTCAGACGAGCTGACCACCAAGGACGGTCGCAAGGTCAAGCTCAAGATCCCGGGACTCGAGCCGCGGCCGAAGCCCGGCCGGACCGAGGAGCGCGGCGAGGAGGAGCCGCCGCGCGCGGATCCTCGGCCGCCGGTCAATCCGGACGTCGCCGGCCTCTGAGCCGGCCGCTCGCGGCACTGTCGCGGGCTTGACACAACGCGCGCGGCGCGGCTGACAGACGTGCCCGACGGGCGTTCGTACCGTCGGGGCATGAACCTACATCGCTCCATCTCCCTCGCGCTCTGCGCGCTCGTCGTGTCCCTGGCCGCCCTCGGAACGGGCACCGCCTCCGCCTACGTCGGCGGGCACGACGCCCTCAAGGACAAGCCGTTCGTGGCGGGCATCCGCCACGTCGGCAACACGAAGTTCTTCTGCACCGCCACCCTGCTCCACAAGGACTGGGTGCTGACCGCCGCCCACTGCCTGAAGGGCAAGACGGCGTCCAACCTGGAGATCGTCATCGGGGACACCAACCTCGACGACTCCTCCGACCCGGCGCAGGTCCGCCGCACGGACCGCGTGACGCTGCACCCGAAGTGGCGCAAGACCGAGGACCGCGGCGACGTGGCGCTGATGCACCTGAGCGTCCCGTCGACCATCGCTCCGGTCCGCCTGGGCGTCACGCCCGCGCTGACCGAGGGGATGAACCGCTGCTCGCGGCTCGGGCCCTACCAGCAGCTCTGCGTGTCCGGTCGGGGCAAGGCCCTGGGCTGGGGCCGGCGGTCGATGAGCGCCAGCGGCACCTCGTCCACCCTGCGCGAGGTCACGCCGAAGATCTTCGGCTCCCCGCGCAAGACGTACTGGAAGGTGAAGTCCGGCGCCTGCCCCGGCGACAGCGGCGGTCCGCTGCTCGTCCTCACCGCGACCGGCGCCCCGCGTCAGATCGGAATCGCCAGCTACAACATCCACGGCGGCGGCTACTTCGACTGGCTCAAGGGCGACCGCTGCAGCTCCAAGGGGTCCGACTACTACTCGGACGTCTCGGGCGGCGAGCTGCGGACCTGGATCGAGTCGGTCACCCGGATCCGCGACCACCGCAGCTGAGCGCCCGGGGCTAACGAGGCTCGAGGATCACCAGCGGGATCTCGCGATCCGTCCGGCGCTGGTAGCCCTCGTAGCCGCCCCAGATCTCCCCCGCCCGCGGCCATAGCCGAGCCCGCTCGTCGGGCTCGGCTACGCGGGCGTGGACGGCCCGGCGCTCGCTGCCCACCTGCACCGTCGTGTCGGGATGCGCGCGCAGGTTGTGGAACCACGCCGGGTGGCGGGGATGCCCGCCCTTGGACGCCACGATCACCACGTCCTCGCCGTCGGGCACGTAGACCAGCGGGGACGTCCGGCGCTTGCCGCTCTTGGCCCCCACGTGGTCGAGCAGGAGCATCGGCGGCGCGCCGAGGCGCCCGCCGTGGCCGATCACCCCGCGCGTCGCCCGGTAGGTCAGCACGTGGGCGGTCGTGCCGACCTCGAACGCGCGCCAGAGCAGCTTGTCCACGCGCACGGCTAGAGCCTGGGCTTGACGACCGTCACGACGGCGACTCTAACCGCTCAGCTCGGCCGTCTCGCGGACCTCGTCGGGCGGCTCGGCGATCACTGGGCCGTCGCCGCTGGGGTCCAGCACGCCCTCCTCGATCCAGGCGTGACGGTCGTCGAGCACGGCGCGGGCCAGCGCGTGTCGACCAGGCGGCCCAGGAACGACTTAGGTCCGCTACCCGCTCGGCGCCCGGGGTAAGCTCGCGCCGTGCGGCAGCTCACGAGCCTCGACTCGCAGTTCCTCGCGCTCGAGACGCCCCGCCAGTACGGCCACGTGGCCGGCCTCGCCATCCTGGACCCGTCGACGGCGCCGGACGGACGGCTGCTGCTGGAGGACATCCAGATCCTGCTCTCGCAGCGACTCCCGCTGCTGCCGCCGCTGCGCTGGCGGCTCGTCGAGGTGCCGCTCGGGCTCGACTACGCGTACTGGATCGACGACCCCGACTTCGACCTCGAGTACCACGTGCGCGAGCTGGCACTCCCCGCCCCCGGGTCCGACGCGCAGCTGGCCGAGCAGACGGCGCGGATCGCCTCGCGCCCGCTGGACCGCTCGCGCCCGCTGTGGGAGCTGTACCTGATCCACGGCCTGCCCGCCGGCCGCGTGGCCGTCCTGACCAAGATCCACCACTCGGTCATCGACGGCATGTCCGGCGCCGAGGTGATGGGCCTGCTGCTGGACACCAGCCCCGAGGGCCGCGAGGTCCCGGACTCCCTGCCGCCCGGGGGCGAGCCGTGCCCGAGCGACCTCGAGATGCTGGCCCGCGGCCTGGTCGGCCTGCCCCGCTACCCGCTGCGCGCGCTGCGCTCGCTGCCCCACGCCATCCCCAACCTCGACGAGACGCCGCTCGGCGTGCTGCCCGGCGCGGGGACGGTGAGCCGGATGGCCGACGCGCTACAGCGCACCGTGCGCCGGGACGGCCAGCACCGCCTGGCCCGCACCGGCCTGCGCGCGCCGCGCACGTCGTTCAACGGCCGCGTCTCCCCCCACCGGCGTTTCGCCTTCGGCAAGCTCGACCTCGACGACTTCAAGGCGGCCAAGAACCGGCACGGCTGCACGGTCAACGACGTCGTCGTGGCCACGTGCGCCGGCGCGGTGCGCCGCTGGCTGCTCGCGCACGAGGAGCTGCCCGGCGAGCCGCTG
>DATLOP010000362.1:0-7918 GCA_035536255.1 Solirubrobacteraceae bacterium | reverse complement strand
GCGGCGACCGTGCGCTACCTGCGCATCGCCCACGGCGAGCTGGGTCGCGACGACCTGGCGCTGGTCTCCTACCACATGGGGATCGGCAACCTCCAGCAGGTCATCTCGGACTACGGGGCGCAGGACGAGCCGCCCTACGTGCGGCTGTACTTCGACTCCACGCCCCAGCGCCACGCCGCCGCGTGGCGGCGCCTGAACGCCCTGGGCGACGACTCCGCCACGTACCTCTGGCGCGTCCTGGCCGCCCGGGCGATCATGCGCCTGTGGCGCGAGGACCGCTCCGAGCTGGCGCGCCTGGACGAGCTGCAGACCAACAAGGCGTCGGCCGAGGAGGTCCTGCACCCGCCCGACCGGACGCAGCGCTTCGCCGACCCCGAGGCGCTGGAGGCGGCGCGCGACGACGGCGACCTGGTCGCGCTGCCCGGCGCGCCGGCGCGCCTGGGCTTTCGCATCGACCGGCGGATGGGCGAGCTGGCGCCGCGCCTGGACGCCCGCCCGGCGCTGTACCGGGCGCTGCGCCCCGAGGCGCGCACGCTGGCCCGCTGGATGGGCGCCAAGGTGCGCGAGATCTCCCGGGTCCCCGGCTATCTGACCATGACCAGCGCGGTGCGCGACGAGCGCTACCAGGACCTGCTGGTCGGCACCAACCCCGAGGCCACCTCGGGCTACTCGCTGCACACGACCGGCTACGCGTTCGACGTCCTGCGCCGCTACCGCTCGCGCGCGCAGGCCGTGGCCTTCCAGTTCCTGCTCGACCGCCTCCAGTCGCTCGACCTGATCGCGTGGGTCCGCGAGCCGGCGGCGATCCACGTCACCGCGTCTAAGGACGCGGGGACGGTCGAGGATCCGTCCTGAAGATCTCCGAGGCCTTGGCCGGCCGGTAGTCGAAGCCGAGCCGGTCCAGGTAGCCGGAGGTGTGGAGGCGCATGAGGTCGTGCGGCTCGACGGCGGCGCCGTGAGGGCGGCTCGACGCGCTGCAGGGCTGGCTCACGACGTCGGGCGGCGTGGGGAGGCTCGGGGCGGAGCGGGGCGGGCTCGTCCAGTCGAAGGACCGGGCGATGTTCTGGGCGTAGCGGTCGCGCTTGGTCAGGGGCGGGAGCCCGAAGCGCCACTCGATCATCTTCAGGATCGACTCGAAGCCGTAGATCGAGTGGTGCACATGCCCGCGCCGGGCGTAGGGCGACACCGCCAGCGCGGGGATGCGCATGCCCAGCTGGCCGAAGTCCTCGGCGCGGTCGCGGTGGTTGCGGTCATCGGGCACGCGCGGCGGGCGCACATGGTCGAAGAACCCGCCCCACTCGTCGTAGACGATGAACAGGGCGCCGCGCTTCCACTGTGGCGACTCCATGAAGGCGTGGACGATGTCGGACATGAACGCCTGGCCGGCCCGGACGTCGCCGTGAGGGTGCTCGTCGGCCCGGACGTCGCCGGCGCCGATCTGGGGGCCGAACGGCGGGTCGACGAAGGACACGTGCGGGAGCGTCCCGGCGGCGCAGTGGGAGTAGTACTCCTCGACGCGCCCCGACCGGCGCTCGGCCGACTGGCCGAACACGACGCTCACCGGGATGTCGCTGTAGAAGTAGCGGTGCGAGACGCCGGCGCGCTCGCACGCCGCCCAGATCGTCTGATCGGGGAAGCCCATCTCCTCCACCGGGAGGTAGTTGTCCTTGTGGCCGAAGGACTGCGCGGCGTGCATGTAGAAGCGGTTGGGATACGTCGGCCCCAGGACGGAGCAGTGGAAGCGGTCGTACGTCGTGGACGCCTTGGCCGCGGCCTGGATGAACCCGAGGTCGCCGTCGCGGTAGTAGGACAGCGCGAACTGGTCGTTGCGGCCCCGCAGGAAGCCGTCCATCTTCCCGTTGTTGAGCTGCTCGCGCCCGCCATCCCACGAGTGGTCGGGGTCCACGTACGCGCAGCCCTGCCAGTCCGGCGCCAGCGGCCGCGTGGACAGGCGATGCCCGGCCTCGTCCACGTACGTCAGGCCCGCCTGGCGGCCGTCGGCCTCGGGCATCCAGCCCAGGTAGTGGTCGAACGAGCGGTTCTCCATCATCAGCACGACGAAGGTGTCGACCGGGAGGTTGCGCGGGGAGGGCAGCGGGCGCCGGCGCTGCTGGCGCGCCGCCTCGGCGACCAGCGTGTCCGGGTGCAGGACGGTGGCCAGGCCCGTACCCAGGCCCGCGGTGAGCGCGGCGCGCTGCAGGAACTCGCGCCGGCGCAGGTACTCGTCCGGCGCCTCTTCGGCGAGCCGCTCGGCCGCGGCCGGGTCGCGCAGGTCCCCCATCCGCCTGAACGGTAGTACGTCAGGGAGCGCAGAGGTGGCGGTCCGGTGAACCGGACGGGGTTAGGCTAGCCCCCGGTGAGCCACGCGCCCCTGCACTGCCTGGTCGAGATCCCCAAGGGTTCGCGCAACAAGTACGAGTACGACGAGGACCTCCAGGCGATCCGCTTCGACCGCTTCCTGTTCTCCTCGGTCGTGTATCCGCTGGACTACGGGATGATCCTCGACACCCTGGCCGAGGACGGCGACCCGCTCGACGCGATGGTCGCGGTGTCCGAGCCGACCTTCCCCGGGTGCGTGATCCCGGTCAAGCCGATCGCGCTGTTCAAGATGCGCGACGAGAAGGGGATCGACGACAAGGTCATCTGCGTGCCCCTCCAGGACCCCAACTGGAACCACGCCGAGCGCCTGGAGGACCTGTCCGAGCAGCTGCGCGACGAGATCTCGCACTTCTTCGCCGTCTACAAGACGCTCGAGCAGAAGGACGTCGAGGTCGACGGCTGGTACTCGCGCGAGGACGCGCTGACCGTGATCGAGGACTCGCGCCGGCGCCACGCCGAGCGCGGCGGCGGCGCGTGATCGGCGAGCCCCTCCCGGACTTCCCCTACGCCCCGGTCTTCCGCGAGGTGGACGGCCTGCGCCTGGCCCACGTGGACGAGGGCGACGGCGCGCCGGTCGTGTTCTGGCACGGCGAGCCGACCTGGTCCTATCTCTGGCGGCGCGTGATCCCGCCGGTGCTGGACGCGGGCTTTCGCTGCGTAGCGCCCGACCTGGTCGGGTTCGGCCGCTCGGACAAGCCCACCGACCTGGGCTGGTACTCCTACGACCGCCACTGCACGCTGGCGGCCACGCTGCTCGAGGACCTCGACCTGCGCGACGCGACGTTCGTCGTGCACGACTGGGGCGGGGCGATCGGCATGCGCCTGGCCGTCGAGCACCCCGACCGCGTGAGCCGTCTCGTCCTGATGGACACCGGCCTGTGGACCGGCCGCCAGCGCATGACCGACGCCTGGCGCGCCTTCCGCGACTTCGTCGAGCGCACCGAGGACCTCCCGATCTCCTTCCTCGTGGACGGAGCGACCAAGCGGGCGCTGACCGCGGAGGAGAAGGCGGCCTACGACGCGCCGTTCCCCGACGCCGCGTCCAAGGCGGGAGCGCGAGCGTTCCCGATGCTGATCCCCCATGAGCCCGACGCGCCGGGCGCGGCCGAGGGACGCGCGGTGCTGGAGGCGCTGCACGGCGACGAGCGGCCGGTGCTGATGCTGTGGGCGGCCGAGGACCCGGTGCTCACGCTGGACGTCGGCGAGCGCTTCGCCGCGGCCATCGGCCACCCCGGCATCGACCGCGTGATCCCCGACGCGTCGCACTTCCTCCAGGAGGACCAGGGACCGCTGATCGGCGAGACGATCGCCGACTGGCTGCGCGCTGGCTAGGGGGCGCGGTGGCGCTCGACGGCCGTGGGCAGGGCGTCGAGCAGCTGGTGCGCCCAGCGCGTGAAGCCGGGGCGGCCGATGGCGTCGTAGACCTTCCAGGTCGCGCCCTGCGGGAGCAGCCCGGTCTCCAGCTCGACGAAGGTGTCGTCGCGCGCCGGTGTGAGCGCGAAGCGCGCGTACGCGCCCGACGCGGTGCAGCGGTAGTGCGCCTCGCGCAGGTGCTCGAGGCGCTCGGCGACCCAGACGTTGTCGACCAGGTCGAGGAAGTTGTAGCGCCGGACCTTGCGGACGTACTCGTCGCCGTCGCCCAGGTGGGCCGGGACCGTGACGTCGATGACCTCGGGCCACCAGTCGGGGTGGGTGCGCGGATCGCCCACGACCGCCCACACGTCGTCGACGTTGGCGTTGATGAGGGCGTGACCGCGGTTGGTGCCGGGCACGCACCGGATCGTAGTGTCTGGCCCTAGGTGTTGGCCGGCTCGTGCTGCGGGTCGCTCGCCGCGGCGCGCGCCTCGTAGCCGCGGCGCACCGAGCGGTCGGCGTCCCACGTCACCCGGTCCACCCGCAGCGCGCGGTTCACCGCCTCGCGCGCCCGGCGCGGCAGCAGCCCCAGCACGCGGCTGACCGGCCCCAGCGAGCGGGGCACGTAGACGTCTACCCGGGGGCGGCGCAGGGCATCGACGATGGCGTCCGCCACGGCGCCGGGCTCGACCTTGCGGACGCCGCGCGCGTCCTCGTAGCCGGCGATCATCTCGGTCTTCACCACACCGGGCATGACGATCGAGAACTCCAGGCCGGAGTCCATGTTCTCGGCGCGGACCGCCTCGGTCAGCCCGACGACGGCGTGCTTGGTCGCGACGTAGGTGGCGATGCCCGGCGGCGCGATCTTGCCCGCCGAGGAGGCGACGTTGACCAGGTGGCCCTCGGGACGCTCGCGCAGCCGCGGGACGGCCAGGCGGGTGCCGTTGATCACGCCGAACACGTTGACGTCGAACTGGCGCCGGGTGGCCGCGTCGTCCTCCTCGAGGAACGGGCCGAGGTGCAGGATCCCCGCGTTGTTGACCAGGACGTCGAGCGGCCCGAGCGCCGTCTCGACCTCGTCCAGGAACGAAGCGAACGACTCGCGGTCGGTGACGTCGAGGCGCAGGCCCAGCGCGCCGACCTCCGAGCCCGTGCGCGCGGCCAGGTCCCCGTCGAGGTCCCCGATGGCCACCCGCGCGCCCGCGCGCGCCAGCGCCGCCGCGGTCGCCCGCCCGATCCCCCGCGCACCGCCGGTGACCGCGACCACCTTGCCCGCCACGGGCCGCTCCGGCCGTCGCGCCATCGGGCGGGTCAGGCCTCGACCGGCTCGGCGCTCTCGCCGGCGCCGGCCGGCGCGCCGTTGCCGGCGGGCTCGCCGCCCGCCGTCTTCGCCTCGGGGGCGTCGGGCTCCAGGCCGGGCTCGCTGCGGGCCGCGCGGTCCTCGTAGGCCACGCGCTGGCCGTGGTCGATGTCCAGCAGGACCCGGTCGCTGCGCATCGCCCGGGCCACGGCCTGCTGGGCGCGCTGGGGCAGGACGTAGGTGACCTTGTGGATCGCGCCGACCTCGCGCGGGACGTACACGTCGCGGCGGGGGAACTTGATCGCCTCCACCATGGCGGCGGCGACGTCCTGCGCCTCCACCGGCTTGACGCCCCGGGTCTCGCGGATCCCCGAGCCCAGCTCGGTGTTCACAACGACCGGCATGACGATCGAGAAGTCGATCCCGAACTCCGCGTTCTCCAGCTGGACCGCCTCGGTCAGGCCGACCACCGCGTGCTTGGAGGCCACGTACGTCGCGCCGCCGGGGGGCGAGACCTTGCCCACCATCGAGGCCACGTTGATGACGTGACCGCGCCGGCGACGGCGCATCCGGCGCACGGCCAGCTTGGTGCCGGTGAGGACGCCGTGCAGGTTGATGTCGACGATCCGCGTCGTGGTGGCGTCGTCCTCCTCGGCGAAGTCCCCGAGCGGCATGATCCCCGCGTTGTTGACGAGCACGTCGACGGGCCCGAGGCGGTCCTCGACGGCGTCCAGGAACGCCGCGAAGGACTCGCGGTCGGTCACGTCGAGCTCCAGCCCGACGGTCTCGCCGCCGATGTCGTTCGCCACCCGCTCGGTCAGCTCGCGATCCAGGTCGCCGATGGCCACCCGGGCGCCCTCGCGCACCAGCTGCTCCGCGGTCGAGCGGCCGATGCCGCGCGCGCCGCCGGTGATGGCGACGACCTTGCCGTGGACGGGACGCGGGGCGGGTTTGGCCATGTGCGGGGACTCCTCCTGAGGTTTGGCTGGCTGGCCAAACCGTACCGGTTTGTAAGCTCTCGACCTCATGGCCAGCTTCCGCTACGGCAAGCACCGCCTCGCTTACACCGTCTACGGCGACGGACCGCGCACGACCGTGCTCCTGCCGGGACTCCTTTTCTCCCAGCGCATGCACGTGCCGCTGGCCCGCGAGCTGGCCGAGCGCGGCAACCGCGTGATCACGCTGGACCTGCTGGGCCACGGGCGCTCCAGCCGCCCCCGCGACATGCGCCAGTACTCGATGGACCTGTTCGCCCAGCAGGTGATCGCCCTGCTCGACCACCTCGAGCTCGAGGACGCCGTGGTCGGCGGGACATCGCTGGGCGCCAACGTCACGCTCAGCGTCGCCTCGGTCGCCCCCGAGCGCCTGCGCGGCATGATCGTCGAGATGCCGGTGCTCGACAACGCGCTGCTCGGATGCGCGATCGCGTTCACGCCGTTGATGATCTCGCTGACCTTCGGCGAGCCGGCGATGAAGCTGCTCCAGCTCGGGGCGCGCGCCGTCCCCGGGAGCGCGCTGCCGTACTGGGGCGACGTGATGCTCGACTGGATGCGCCAGGACCCGGGCCCCAGCGCGGCGGTCATCCAGGGCCTGTTCTTCGGCCGGGTGGCGCCGCCCCAGTCCGAGCGCGAGACCTTCCAGGCGCCGGCCATCGTCATCGGCCACCCGCGCGACCCCGTGCACCCGTTCTCCGATGCCGACGCGCTGGCTCGCGAGCTGCCCAACGGCCGCATCGTCGACGCGTCCTCGTTCTTCGAGATGCGCCTGGCCCCGGACCGGCTGACCGACGAGTTCTCCGCCTTCATCGACGAATGCTGGAACCCGCGCCGCGCCCCCGCGACCAAGCGCCGCCGCGCCGCGGCCAAGGGGGCCTGACCCGTGTCCAGCCGCCAGGAGGAGAAGGAGCGCCGCAAGCAGGAGCGCCTGGCCCGCGAGCAGGAGATCGAGAAGGCCGAGCGCCGGCGCCGGCTGCTCGGGCTGTTCGCCGGCGGGGTCCTGGGCGCGGCGGCCATCGCCGCGGTCGTCGTCGCCGTGCTGGCGAGCGGGGGCGGCTCGGACGATCCCAAGCCCAACGTCAACGACGGCCCGCGGGTCCCGATCCCGGCGCAGAAGGCGACCGACCTCGAGGACGCGGCCAAGGACGCCGGCTGCACGTACCGCACGTTCACCCCGGGCGCCAACGACCGCGAGCACGTCAACGGCACCGTGAGCTACAAGCACAACCCACCGGTCTTCGGCCCCCACGCGCCCACGCCGTCCAGCGACGGCAATTACGCGGGCCAGGGCCCGGTCGACCGCGAACCGCTCGTGCACGCGCTCGAGCACGGCCGCCTGGTGATCTGGTACCAGTCCGACCTGCCCAAGCGGCGGATCTCCCAGCTCGAGACGCTGTTCGACGAGCCGATCGAGGGCCAGCCCTCCGGCTACAAGCAGCTGCTGGTCGAGGCGCCGGACATCCCCGGCCAGGTGGCGGCCAGCGGGTGGGGTCACCAGCTGAACTGCCCGCGCATGACCGACAAGACGTTCGACGCCCTCCGGACCTTCCGCGCCACGGCCGTGGACAAGGGCCCGGAGACCGTCCCCTTCGGGCAGTAGGCGCAACCCAGCTCGCGTCGAAGTGTTCCGGGTGGCGATGCTCGACGCCCCCGTGGACTTCGAGGCGGCCGTGCCGGTCCGCCCGGCCGCGGCGGCGTCGCGGACCATCCTCGTCGCGCGGCGCTTCGACCTGGTCGGCTTTCGCTGGCGCGCGGGCGCCGAGCCGCGGATGCGCGTGCGGGTGCGCCGCGGCGGCCGGTGGGGACGCTGGGTGGACGTCCCCCACGCCCACGCGCCGCTGCGGCGGCCCGGCTGGCACGGCTCCGAGCCCGTGTGGGCCGGGGGCGCGGA
>DATLOP010000361.1:0-7147 GCA_035536255.1 Solirubrobacteraceae bacterium | reverse complement strand
TGCAGCACGTAGTTGCGGATCTGCGAGCCGAAGTTGACGTCCTGGGCCTCTCCCTTCTCGCGCGCGATCTCCTCGGCGCGCCGGCGCTCCTCCAGCTCGACCAGCCGCGAGCGCAGCATGGCCAGGGCGGTCTGCTTGTTGGCCGACTGCGAGCGCTCGTTCTGGCACTGCACCACGATCCCGGTCGGGCGGTGGGTGATCCGCACCGCCGAGTCGGTCTTGTTGACGTGCTGGCCCCCGGCGCCGCTGGCGCGGTAGGTGTCGACCTGGATGTCCTCGTCGTCGATCTTCACGTCGGTCGCGTCGTCCACCACGGGCGCCACCTCCACGCCGGCGAACGAGGTCTGACGCCGGTTGGCGGCGTCGAACGGGCTCAGGCGGACCAGACGGTGCACGCCCTTCTCGGCGCCGTAGAGGCCGTAGGCGTTCTCCCCGCTGGCCCGGAACGTGGCCGACTTGATGCCCGCCTCCTCCCCCGGGCTGGCCTCGAGCAGCTCGGTGTCGAAGCCGCGCTTCTCCGCCCAGCGCATCTCCATGCGCAGGACCATCTCCGCCCAGTCCTGGGCGTCGGTGCCGCCCGCGCCCGCGTTGACCGTGACCAGCGCGTCGCCGGAGTCGTAGCGCCCCGAGAACAGGCGCTCCTCCTCCAGCTGGGCCAGGCGCACCTCGATGGAGTCGACGGTCGCGGCCAGCTCGTCCGCCATCGACTCGTCCTCGGCGGCCAGCTCGGCCAGGCCGTCGAGGTCGTCGACGTCGGCCTGGAGGTCGCGGAACGTCGTCAGCTTGCGCGTGGCGCGCGCGTGCTCGGCGCTGACGCGGGCGGCGCGCTCCTGGTCGTCCCAGAATCCCGCCTCCCCCATCTGCGCCTCGAGCTCCGCGGCGCGGCGCTCCAGCGCATGCGGGTCAAAGGTAGTCCGCGAGCAGCTTGAGCTGGTCGCGAATCGCCGCGAGGCGCTGGGGGGTGACCTCCGAGGCGGGGGGCGTGGTCATCGGCCGGCCCGGCCTACGCCCCGTGGCACTTCTTGAACTTCTTGCCCGAGCCGCACCAGCACGGGTCGTTGCGGCCGACCTGGTCGGCCTCCTCGACGCGGCGCTGCTCGACCACCGGGGCGAGCGGCATCTCGTCCTCGGTGATCTGGCCGTCGGCGTAGGCGCGGGCGGCGGCCTCCTCGTGGGCCTCCTGGCCCTGGGCCAGGCCGGCGCCGGCCATCATGATCGCCTCGGCGCTGCCGATGGCGGTGCCGCCGGAGTAGGACACGCGCCCGCCGCCGGTGGACGACCCGCCGGCCGAGCGGGACGGCAGGGCCTGCTCGGGCGCCGCGCCCTCGACCTCCACCTCGACGTTGAAGATCATCCGCGCGAAGTCCGACCAGATGGCGTGCATGAGGTCCTGGAAGAGCGTGAACGCCTCGTTCTTGTAGGCGACCAGCGGGTCGATCTGGGCGAAGCCGCGCAGGTGGATGCCCTCGCGCAGGTAGTCCATGTCGTACAGGTGCTCGCGCCAGCGCTGGTCGATGATCTCCAGCAGCAGGTAGCGCTCCAACGCGCGCATGAGCTCTTCGCCCAGCTCCTCCTCGCGCTCGCCGTAGAGCTCCTGGGCGTCGCGGGCGAGCAGGGCCTGGATCTCCTCGCGCCCCGTCTGCTCGGGCTTGACCTCGTCCTGCTCGACGTCGACGTCCCAGATCTGGTTGAGCTGGGTGAACAGGCCGTCGAGGTCCCACTCCTCGATGAACTCGCCCTCCGTGTACTCGGCGACCATCCGGCCCACCACGGCGTCGATCTGCTCGCGCGCCTCGCCGCCCATGTCGCGGCCCTCGAGGATGCGGTCGCGATACTCGTAGATGACCTCGCGCTGCTGGTTCATCACGTCGTCGTACTCGAGGACGCGCTTGCGGATGAGGAAGTTCTGCTCCTCGACCTTGCGCTGGGCCTTCTCGATCTGCTTGGTCAGCACGCCGGCGGCGATCGGCTCCTCGTTGCCCTCCTCGTCGGTCGTGCCCAGGCGGTCGAGGATGCGGTAGATGCGGTCGCCGGCGAACAGGCGGACCAGGTCGTCCTCGGCGGACAGGAAGAAGCGCGACTCGCCGGGGTCGCCCTGGCGGCCGGCGCGGCCGCGCAGCTGGTTGTCGATCCGGCGTGCCTCGTGGCGCTCGGTGCCGAAGATGAACAGGCCGCCCGCCTCGAGCACCTGCTGGCGCTGGTCCTCGATCCGGGACTGGATCGTCGGAAGCACGTCCTCGAAGCGCTCGTCGTAGTCGGGCTCGCCGGGCTGCAGGCCGAGCTTGGCCAGCTCCAGCCGCGTGAGATGCTCCTCGTTGCCCCCGAGCTTGATGTCGACGCCGCGGCCGGCCATGTTGGTGGCGATGGTCACCGCGCCGGGGGCCCCGGCCTCGGCGATGACCTCGCCCTCACGCTCGGCGTGCTCGGGCTTGGCGTTGAGGACCGTGTGCTTGATCCCGATCTTGTCCAGGCGGGCGGAGAGCAGCTCGGAGACCTCGACGGAGATCGTCCCGACCAGCACCGGCTGGCCCTTCTCGACGCGCCCCTTGATCTCGCGCGTGACGGCGTCCCACTTGCCCTCCTTGGTCTTGTAGATCTCGTCGTTGCGGTCCTCGCGCACCATCGGCTTGTTGGTGGGGACCTCGACGACGTCGAGCTTGTAGATCTTCTTGAACTCGCTGGCCTCGGTCAGCGCCGTGCCGGTCATGCCCGCGAGCTTGGGGTACAGGCGGAAGTAGTTCTGCAGCGTGACCGTGGCCAGGGTCTGGTTCTCCTCCTGGACGCGCACGCTCTCCTTGGCCTCCACTGCCTGGTGCAGGCCCTCGGACCAGCGCCGGCCCTCAAGGATCCGGCCGGTGAACTCGTCGATGATCTTCACCTCGCCGTCGATCACCGCGTAGTCGACGTCGCGCTTGTACAGCGACTCCGCCTTGAGCGACTGGATCAGGTGGTTGACCATGTGGCCGTTCTCGGCCCGGTACAGATGGTCGATGCCGAGGAACTTCTCCGCCTTCTCGACGCCCTGCTCGGTGATCGACACCGTCTTGTGCTTCTCGTCGAACTCGTAGTCGTAGTCGGCGACGAACTCCTTCTTGGTCTTGGGGTCCATCCCGTCGGGCTTCTTGCCCGCCTGCAGGCGCGGGCCCAGGCGCGCGAACTGCTTGTAGAGGTCGGCCGCCTGCTCGGGGGCGCCGGAGATGATCAGCGGGGTGCGCGCCTCGTCGATGAGGATGTTGTCGACCTCGTCGACGATGGCGAAGGTGTGGATCCAGGACTTGCGCTTGCCGTCGGCGTCCCAGCTCTCCCAGCCCTCGGGCTTCTCGCGCCCGCCGTGCTGGACCTTCTCCTCCAGCGACATGGCCATGTTGTCGCGCAGGTAGTCGAAGCCGAACTCCGAGTTGGTCCCGTAGGTCACGTCGGCGGCGTAGGCGGCGCGCTTCTCCTCGTAGGGCTGCATGTTCTGCAGGATCCCCACGGTGACGCCGAGCGCCTCGTAGATCGGGGTCATCCACTCGGCGTCGCGGCGGGCCAGGTAGTCGTTGACCGTGACCAGGTGGACGCCGCGGCCGGCGAGCGAGTTCAGGACGACCGCCAGGGTCGCCGTGAGCGTCTTGCCCTCGCCGGTGCGCATCTCGGCGATCGCGCCCTCGTGCAGGGCCATGCCGCCGATGAGCTGGACGTCGAAGTGGCGCATGCCCATCGTGCGCTTGCCGGCCTCGCGGACCAGGGCGAAGGTCTCGTAGAGCAGGTCGTCGAGCGGCTCGCCGTTGCGCGCGCGCTGGCGCAGCTCGTCGGAGCGCTCGCGCAGCTCCTCGTCCTCGAGCAGCTCCATCTCGGGCTCGAAGTTGTTGACGCGCTCGACGCGGCGCGCGAACCCCTTGTACTTCTTCGCCTCGCCGACGCGCAGCGCCCGGTCCAGGATCGTCATGCGGCTAGCGTAGCAACGGGGGGCGGGGCGGCTTGCGGCGTTTCCGCGGGTGCTCTACGCGGGCGAGATCCGCCCGCCGACCTGGGCCGAGGCGGCCCTGGCCTCCCGGCGCTTGCGCCGCTTGTCGCGGTGGCGCTTGACCTGGCGGGCCAGCTCGTCGGCGCACAGGTTGACCGAGTGCGTCATGTCCCGGCTGGCGTCGCTCGCGCGCAGCGTCACCCCCTTGAGGTGCAGCGTGACCTCGGCGACCTGGGAGTCCGCGATGGCGGGATTGCGCTCCTCGCGGACCTCCACCTCCAGCTCGGCGAGGGGCGAGACCTGCTTGGCGATCTTGGCGAAGCGCTTCTCGACGTGCTCGCGAAGGTCGTCGGGGACGGGAGTGTTGCGGCCCTTGATGGAGATCCGCATGGGGTACACCCTCCTTGGGTTCGGACGAGCCTTGCCGGTCTCCTGGATCGTAGACCCGGGGGAGCCCTTTGGCTAGTGCCTCAACGTGCGCGCGTAGGTGACCGCTTTGACGTGTCGCGCCCCCGCCGCCCTGAGCGCCCGCGCCGCGGCATCCAGCGTCGCCCCGGTGGTGTGGACGTCGTCGAGGAGCAGCGGTTCGGCGGGCACGGGCCCGGTGGCCGCGAAGTCGAGCCTGCCGGGCCGCATCCGTCGCCGTCTGGAGGCCCCGATCTGCCTCTCGGCCGCGCCGTTCCGGGAAAGGCAGGCATCGAGGGGGAGCCCGGTGCGCCGGCTCAGCGCCCGCGCCAAGACGCTCGCGTGGTCGAAGCCCCTGTGCCGGACACTCGCCGGATGAGCCGGCACCGGCACGATCACCGGCCGGGCCGCCACACCGGACTGCCCCGTACCGGACCCGTCACCGGCGTTCCCCGGACCGAACCCCTCACCGGCCCGGCTTCGACCGGCCTCCCCGCCGGCGTTCCCCGGACCGGACCCCTCACCGGCGACGTCGGCCGGCATCGTGGCCGCGAGCTGCGCGGCCATGACGTCGGCCAGGGCGAGGGCGCCGCCGAACTTCAACGCGGCGACGAGGTCGCGGGCCGGGCCCGCGTGGGCGAGCGGCGACCAGGCGCGGTGGAACGCCGCGCGCGCGGCCGGGCAGGGATGGCACGGGCGCGGGAGCGCGCAGCGGGCGCACCGCGGTCCGTTCAGCCACGGAAGCGCGCGGCGGCAGTCGCGGCACAGCGGATCGTGCGGGTCGTCCAGCGGCGTCCGGCACGCCGCGCACCCCGGCGGGGCGAACAGGGCGACCAGCTCGGCCACGACGCGAGAGCGCACCCGCCCACCATCCACCCCGCCCCCGCGCGAGTCACACCGGCATTGCCACAATCCAGCGCAGCGATGGCGCCGCGCGACACCCATCTCCGGCCAGGGCACCCGCGGCCGGGGAGCGCGCGGCCGTGACGGCGATGCCCGGCGTCCTCGCCGCGGCTCCGGACGCAGCGGCCCCGCTGGCGCCGGCCGTTCTCGCCGCGGTGGCGGACGCGGGGTGGACGTTCTCTCCGGGGGTGATCGCGGCGGTGGCGGTGGTCGGCGTGGTGTACGTCCGGCGCTGGATCGCCTCGCGGCGCGAGGCGGGAGCGCTCGCGGCGCCGGGGTGGCGGCTGGCCGCGTTCCTCGGGGGGCTGGCGCTGATCCTCGTGGCGCTCGTGTCGCCGGTCGACCGGCTGGGCGAGCAGCTCTTCGTCATGCACATGGTCCAGCACCTGCTCGTGCTCGACCTGGCCTCGATCCTGCTCATCCTCGGGCTCACCCGGGTGATCCTGCGGCCGGTCACCCGGCGCGTGCAGGCGCTCGAGCGCGCGGCCGGGCCGCTGGCCACGCCCGCCTTCGCCCTCGTCGCCTACGTCGGAGGGATGGCCTTCTGGCACATCCCCGCGATCTACGACGCGGCCCTCGAGCATCCCGTCGTCCACGCGCTGGAGCACGTCAGCTTCGGGGTCGTCGGCGGCCTGTACTGGTGGCACCTGCTCTCCCCCATCCGCAGCCGCCACCGCCTGGGCGGCCTGGGCCCGGTGGCCTACATGTTCGCCGGGAAGGTGCTCGTCGGCCTGCTGGGGATCGTGCTGACCTTCTCCCCCGACGCGCTCTACGACTTCTACGAGCAGCGCCCGCGCTACTGGGGCATGAGCGCCGTCACCGACCAGAACGTCGGCGGCGCGGTCATGGCGCTGCAGCAGTCGCTGGTCATGGGCGTGGCGCTGGTCGTGCTGCTGTGGCGCCAGCTCAACGAGTCCGAGCGCGAGACCCGCCGCGCCGAGACCTACACGCCCGGGCGCCTGGGGAAGTAGACGCGCACGTTGCGCCGCGCCGTCCCCTCGCCCCCGGCGCGGCTGTTGTAGCGCACGATCAGGTCCACGCGCAGTCCCTCGCGCTCGCGCACCAGCCTGGCCGCCCGGGGGTTCAGCCGCATGCGCAGCTCGGTCCCGGCGCCCACGGCCAGCGTGAAGTCGCGCACCGCGAAGTCGAACGGGAAGATGCGGCGCTGCACCGGCGGCCGCGGGCCGGGCGGATCGAACGGCTCGAGCACGATCACGTTGGCCAGGCGCAGCGTCACCGACCCGATGCACGCCTCGCCCGCCTGCGCGGCCGTGCCCCGGCAGCCCATGCGCACGCCGACGACGTTGCCGCGGGTCATGCGGATGTGGCGGCCCGAGAGGACAAGGTCCGGCGGCGGCGGCGGCCCGGGCGGCGGGGTCGTCGCGCCGGGGTCGAGGTCCTGGGCGCTCGCGGTCCCCGGGGCGCCGAGAACGGCGGCACCGAGGGTGGCGCAGGCGAGGGCGGCTCGGACGAGGCGGCGGCGTCGCATCAGCCGCGGAAGGTAGCGAAGCCGGCCGCCGGAGGAGTTTGGTGACGTTAAGCACCGTATAGGTGCTTAAGTGCACGGAACTCGGTCAGGTCCAGCTGTCGAGGTACTGGCGCTGGTCGTCGGTGAGCGTGTCGATCTCGGCGCCGAGGGCGGCGAGCTTGAGGCGCGCTACCTCGTTGTCGATCGCCGCGGGGACCGGGTGGACGCCCGGGCCCAACTCGCCCGCGCGGCGGACGAGCTCCTCCACGCACAGGGCCTGGATGGCGAAGGAGACGTCCATCACCGCGGCCGGGTGGCCCTCGGCGGCGGCCAGGTTGACCACGCGCCCGCGCGCCAGCACGTGCAGGGTGCGGTCGCCCAACGCGTAGGCCTCGACGAGGGGCCGCACCTCGCGCACCGAGTCC
>DATLOP010000360.1:0-3353 GCA_035536255.1 Solirubrobacteraceae bacterium | reverse complement strand
TCGCGCCGGTCGTGGGCGAGCCGCCGCGCGCCGTGGCCGAGCGGCTGGGCGACGCGCTGCGCGGCGAGCTGGGCGCGCGCCTGGACCGGGTCGAGGTCGCGGGCCCAGGCTTCCTGAACCTGTTCCTGTCGGAGTCCTGGTACCGCGAGGCGCTGGGCCTGATCCTGGACGACGAGTCCTTCGGGGCGGGCGCGCCGGCGGCGCCGGAGCGGATCAGCATCGAGTTCGTGTCGGCCAACCCCACCGGGCCGCTGACCGCGGCGGGCGGGCGTCACGCCGCGTACGGCGACTCCCTGGTGCGGATCCTGGAGTTCGCCGGGCACTCGGTCGACCGGGAGTACTACTTCAACGACGCGGGCGCGCAGGTGCGGCTGCTGGGCGAGTCGATCCGCGCGCGGGCGCGCGGCGACGACCCGCCGGAGGGCGGCTACGAGGGCGACTACGTGGCCGAGCTGGCGTCCGCGATCCCCGACGCCGGGGAGCTGGACGTGGACGCGCTGGCTCGCCGGGCCGTGGACGCGATGATCGAGCAGATCCAGGCCACCCTCGGCCGCTACCGCGTGACCTTCGACACCTGGTTTCGCGAGGCGACGCTGCACGAGGGCGACCCGTCGCCGGTCGACCAGGCGCTGGCGACGCTGCGCGACCGCGGGCACGTCTACGACTCCGAGGGGGCGGTATGGCTGCGCACGACGGGCTTCGGCGACGACAAGGACCGGGTGCTCGTGCGCTCCAGCGGCGAGGTGACGTACTTCGGCGCCGACGTCGCCCATCACCTCTACAAGCTGGACCGGGGGTTCGACCGGTTGGTGAACGTCCTGGGCGCGGACCATCACGGCTACGTCGGGCGGATGAAGGCGCTGTTCGCGGCGCTGGGGGCCGATCCGGAGGCGCTGGAGATCCTGATCATGCAGTTCGTCCACATCGTCGAGGGCGGCCGGCGGGCCTCGATGTCCAAGCGCCGGGGCGAGTTCGTGACGCTGGACGAGCTGCTGGACGAGATCGGCGTGGACGCGACGCGCTTCTTCATGCTCCAGCGCTCGCACGACACGACGATCGACCTCGACCTCGACCTGGCGCGCGAGGAGAGCGCGGAGAACCCGGTCTACTACGTCCAGTACGCGCACGCGCGGATCGCCTCGATCCTGGCGCGGGCGGGCTCGAGCGCGCCCTCGGCGTCGGTGGACGTGGCGCTGCATCCGGCCGAGCGCACGTTGATCCTCAGGCTGCTGGCGTTCCCCGGCGAGGTTTCCGAGGCCGCCGAGCGCCGCGCCCCGCACCGCATCGCCACCTACGCCCTGGAGCTGGCGCAGGAGTTCACGGCCTTCTACCGCGACTGCAAGGTGGTGGGGGAGGAGCGCGACGTCGAGGCCTTCCGCCTGGCGCTGTGCGTGGTCTCGGGGCGCACGATCGCGCGGGCGCTGGACCTGCTGGGGGTGGAGGCGCCGGAGTCGAGGTGAGGCCGGCGGCCGGGCCCGGGCCCGGGCCGCTCAGTCGTAGCGTCTGAGGTCGTCGTCCAG
Source organism: Solirubrobacteraceae bacterium (assembly GCA_035536255.1). Taxonomy (GTDB): domain Bacteria; phylum Actinomycetota; class Thermoleophilia; order Solirubrobacterales; family Solirubrobacteraceae; genus AC-38. Next base: position 1,833 of record DATLOP010000360.1, on the reverse strand, counting down.
GCGCTTGGCGTCGGAGCGGCTGAGCCCGCCCGCGGCGGCCACCGCCTCGGGGGCCGGCGGCTTGCGCCGCCAGTGGGCCACGGCGAGCAGGAGCAGGACGAGCGCGACCGCGCCGACGGCGAGCGGGACCGCCCAGGACGCGTTGTCGAACCCGCCGTCGCGCGGCTCGGCCAGGACCTCGGGGCCGTACTCGGCGACCAGGGCGGCCTTGATCTGCTCCTTCGTCCGGCCCTGGGCGATGAGCCGGCGGATGAACGCGCGCTGGCGCTGGGCGAACGGGGCGTCCTGGGGAGCCAGGTTGAGCGGGGTGCCGCAGACGGTGCACATGACCTCGTCCTCGATGTCCGTGTAGGAGACCGCGGCCTGCGCGGGCGCGGCCAGGGTCAGGGCGCCGACGATGAGGACGAGCGCGAGTCGCACGTTCCCTACGGTACCGGCGGTGTCCCGCCACACCACCGGAGCGCTGCTGATCGCCGCCTGCGCGCTGACCTGGGGCTTCATCGGGATCGTCGTGCGCGAGATCGACCTGCCGGCGCTGGCCATCGTGTTCTTCCGGGTCCTGCTGTCGGCCTCGTTCATCGCCCTGCTGCTGGCGATCGCGCGGCGCCGGGACCTCCTGCGCCGGCCCCCGGGGGCGGTGCTGTGGCTCGGCGTGCTGCTGGCGATCCACTGGGGGCTGTACTTCGCGGCGATCAAGGAGACGAGCGTGGCCAGCGCGGTCCTGATCACCTACGCGGCGCCGATCTTCATGGCGATGCTGGCGCCGGTCCTGATCCGCGAGCACGTCCCGCGGTCGTCGGTCGCCGCCCTCGGCGTGTCGATGGCGGGGATCGCCGCCATCTCGCTGTCCGGCGGGAGCGGGGGAGAGGAGGTGCGGATCGTCGGCGCGGTCCTGGCGCTGGGCGCCGCGATCACCTACGCGCTGCTGATCGTGTTCCTGAAGCGCTGGGCGGCCAACGTGCACCCGATGACGCTCGTGGCCTGGCAGGAGGGGACGGCGGCGGTCGTCCTGTCGCCCGCGCTGCTGTTCACCTCGTTCGGCGGGGTCTCGGGCTCGGACGTCGCGTACCTGGCGATCTTGGGCGTCGCGCTGACCGGCCTGAGCGGCGTCATCTACGTGGGCGCGCTGAAGTGGGTCCCCGCGACCACGGCGGGGATCCTGGCCTACATGGAGCCGGTGTCGGCGGCCGTCCTGGCCGCCCTGCTGCTGGACGAGTCGCTGACCCTGGCGATCGTCGTGGGCGGCGGCGCGATCGTCGCCGCGGGCGTCGTCGTGGCGTTGCAGACGCCGCCGGATTCGGGGGGCGGGACGGTCGAGGAACCGGTGGCCGTGCCGGCGCTGCCCGAGCCGGCTACCACACGAAGCCGTTGAGGACCGTGAGCATGTGCTCGCGCCGGACGGGACCGAACCGCACGGTCCACGCCCCGTCCATCTCCTGCTCCAGCCGGTTCCTCACGCCCGCGCTCGCGAGCTGGCGCTCGACCACCTCGGCGCGCCGGTAGCCCTGCGCGCCCCGGTAGGTAGCGGAGCGTCGCCGCGCTGCATTGCTGAGGACATGCAGACCATTTCGGCAGCCCGCCTCGCCGCCCTGAGTCCGAGGCGTTGGGAGCCCGCCGAGCTGAGGTATCTTGCCCCCCGACCGAAAGGTCCTTGCGGACGTAGCTCAGCTGGTAGAGCGTCGGCTTCCCAAGCCGAAGGTCGCGGGTTCGAGACCCGTCGTCCGCTTTCGGCGAATCCGTGCGGCCTGCGGCAAATCCCTGCAAAGCGGCCATTTTCGGCTCGGACCCGCCGACAAGGCGTCATCGCCAGATATGCGAGGAAATGCGGGATCC
>DATLOP010000359.1:0-5085 GCA_035536255.1 Solirubrobacteraceae bacterium | reverse complement strand
CGCGCGACCGGCTCCGGACGCTCGCGGCCGACTCCGGCGACCCCCGCGCCGCGGCGTTCGCCGACCTCGCCGGCGGCCGCGTGCGGGCGGCCCAGGGGGACGAGCGGGCGACCGCGGACCTGCAGTCCGCCATGCGCCGCTTCGCGCAGCTGGACTTCCGGCTGGAGACCGCCCGCGCCCAGCTCGCGCTGGCCGGCGCGATCGCCGGCTCGTCGCCCGACGCCGCCGCCGGGGAGGCGCGCAGCGCCCTGCGCGCCTTCGAGACCGCCGGCGCGCGCGCCGACGCCGATGCGGCGGGCGCCCTGCTGCGCCGCCTCGGCGCGGCGGGCGGGCGCGCATGGCCCAAGGGCGCCGGCACCCTGACCCGGCGCGAGACCGAGGTGCTCGAGCTGCTGGGCGAGGGATGCTCCAACGCGCAGATCGCCGAGCGGCTGGTCATCAGCCGGCGCACCGCCGAGCACCACGTGGCGAGCGTGCTGTCCAAGCTCGGCCTGCGCAGCCGCGCCGAGGCCGCGGCGCACGTCGCGCGCAGGGGACCCGCAGACCCGTAGCGAGATAGGTAGTCGTACCGATGCTCGCGCGCCGGCCGGCCGCGAAGCTGCCGCGAACAGACACCAGACACGGGAGGTACGAAGTGAGCAGCAGCGACGACAACCAGGCAGCGGTCCGGGCGTGCTTCGAGAACGCGTCGCGCGGCAACTACGACGCCTTCGGGGAGCTCCTGACGCCGGACTACGTCCTGCACCCGGACGAGGTTCGCGGGGCGGACGGCTTGCGCGAGATGGTCGCGCGCTATCACAGCGCGCTGAGCGATCTGCGCGTGACGGTCGACCAGCAGTTCGCCGATGGCGAGTACGTGGCCACCCGCTACACCATCACCGGACGCCACGAGGGCGACCTGATGGGCACCGCGCCGACCGGGCGCGAGGTCGCGTTCACCGGCATCACGATCAGCCGCTGCGAGAACGGGCGGATCGCCGAGGAGTGGGAGGTCACCGACATGATCGGCCTGCTCGGCCAGGTCGGCGCGCTGCCGGAGCCGGCTACAGCCGCCTGAACGTCACCTTCACCTTGCGGGTGACGTCGTTGGTCGTCGTCTTGTCGCCGCTGCGGTCGGTCGAGACCTTGCGGGTCGAGCCGGTCAGGACCACGACGGGCCGGTTTCGCAGCGTGGCCGCCGTGGGCATGGTCACCATGACGTCGAAATTGCGATTGCCGCCGACGAGGCTGGTCGAATTCCACCCCGATACGTCGCCGGCCAGGCACGGCTCGACGGCGTTGAACTCCGGCGAGCCGCCGACGCGCGCGATGATGCGGCGGCGATCGAAGCGCCCGACGTAGCCGACGGCCCGGCGCAGGGGGAACGTCCCGCACCCCGGCTTCTCGAGCGGGTCGCAGGGACCGGTGTCGGGTATGGGCGGATTCTGGGTCGTGTTGTCGGTCCTCGTGATCGTCCCCGCGGCCCTGATGTACGGCGCGTCCGTGATGCGGCGCCCGCCGAGCGAGACGGCGACGATCCACTTCCCGCCGCCGCTCTGGAAGCGGTCGAAGTACGGGTAGACCCGCAGCGCCGCCGACCGCACGACGACCGTGACCTTGCCCTCGCCGGCCTGTGCGCACTCGCTGGCGTCGGCGACCTTCCAGCTGTTGACGAACTCGCCGGTGACCGACACGGTGTGCGTCATGGCCGCCGTGGCCGCCTGCGGCAAGGCCATGGCAAGCGACAGGAGTCCGAGCGTCGCGACGACCGCGAGCGGCCCTCGCCGGCTGGGGGTGGAGCGCATGGCCGAACCTCCTCGACCTCCGGGCACCGCGTTGCGGGGGCGCCGGAGCCTTGTCGTTGGATCCCTGGCGCTGGAGACGGCCTTGCGAGAGGCTGGCGCAAACAGCAGGAACTGGTGCAGCGCCACCGTACCAGGCGACCCCGCCACCGATCAGGGACCGGACCCGGTCCGACGTGGGACGATGCGGCACACGCCGTGTCGATCTCGCCGACCACCGTCCCGGGGCCGCGCCTGCCGCGCCTGCTGCAGTCGTGGCTGGGGGTGGCGCGGCCGGTGGAGGCGAGGCTGGCGATGCGCGACCGCTACGGCCCGGTCTTCCGCACGAACGACGCGATCGCCGGCGAGCTCGTCCACGTGGCCGACCGCGCCCTGGTCGAGCAGATGTTCAAGTGGAAGCCGGCGCAGTACAACGTCGCCGAGCCGCGCGAGGTGATGGCGCCGGTCACCGGGCCGTCCTCGATCCTGCTGCTCGACGGCGACCGTCACCTGCGCATGCGCAAGCTGATGCTGCCGCCCTTCCACGGCGACGCGATCGCCCACTACGCGGACGCGATCGGGGAGATCGCCCATCGCACGATCGACACCTGGCGCCCGGGCCAGACGATCCGAACGCGCACCGTGGCGCAGGCGATCACGATGGAGGTGATCATCCGCGCGGTGTTCGGAATCACCGACGCCGCGCGCGTCGCCGAGCTCAAGCGCCTGCTGCCCGGGCTCTCCTCCCCCAGCCCGTTCCTGCTCCTGGTGCAGAAGGACCTCGGCCCGCGCAGCCCGTGGGGTCGGTTCCTGCGCCGCCGCGACCACGTCGACGCGCTGCTCTACGAAGAGATCGAGCGTCGCCGCGCCGACCCCGAGCGCGAGTCGCGCCGCGACATCCTCACCTTGCTCCTGGGCGCGCGGGACGACGAGGGCAACCCGTTGACCGACCGCGAGCTGCGCGACGAGCTGATCACGATCCTGCTCGCGGGCCACGAGACGACGGCCACCTCGATCGGCTGGGCCTTCGAGCGGCTGCTGCGCACGCCGCCCGCGCTCGCGCGCCTGACCGCCGAGGTGAGGGCCGGCGACGGCAGCGAGTACATGGACGCCGTCATCAAGGAGACGCTGCGCGTCCGCCCCGTCGTGACCGAGGTCTTCCGCGCGCCGACCGAGCCGGCGGAGCTCGGCGGCTACCGCTTCGAGCCGGGCACGCAGATGGCGGCGTCGATCTTCCTCGTCCAGTACGACCCCGACCTCTACGGACCGGATCCGCAGGCCTTCCGGCCCGAGCGCTTCCTCGACGGCGCGCCCGAGCCCTACACCTGGATCCCCTTCGGCGGCGGCGTGCGCCGCAGCCTCGGCGCCGCCTTCGCCCAGCTCGAGATGAAGGTCGTCATCTCGGCCATCCTCGCCCGCGCGCAGCTGCGAGCGTCCCGCGCGCGCGACGAGAAGGCGCGCTTTCGCGGCGTGACCCTGCTCCCCAGCCGCGGGGGCGAGGCGATCGTCGAGCGCGTCGAGGGCTAGGGCAGGCGGCCGAAGCGCCACAGCGAGGCCGCGGCGGCGGCCAGCAGCAGCAGGGCTCCGCCGGCCGCGAACGCCGAGGTGACCTGGCGGCGCTCCGTGCGGGTGCCCAGGCGCGTGCCGAGCCGCTCGTAGATCGTGCTCAGGCGGCCGGCGTCGTGGGCGGCGAAGAAGCGCCCGCCCGAGGTGCGGGCGATGACGCGCATCGTCGCGGGGTCGGGTGGGACCGGAATGACCACCGAGGTCCCCGGGACCACGACCGAGGCGCCCTCCGTCCCCAGCGCGACGGTGTAGATGGGAACGCGCAGCCGCCGCGCCTCCGCCGCCACGGCGACGGGGTCGCGGCCCGTCGTGCGCTTGCCGTCGGAGAGCAGGACGATCGCGGCGCCCGAGCTGCGCGCGTCGCCGGGGCCGCGCAGCATGCGCAGCGCCGCGGCCAGGGCGTCGCCGGTCGCCGTGGCGCCGTCGGCCGCGAGGCCGTCGAGCTGCTTGTGCACCTCCTCCAGGTCGTCGGTCGGGGGGATCACCGTGGTCGGGATCTGGGAGAAGGCGACCAGGCCCACGCGGGTGCGCGGCGGGACGCGGTTCAGGAAGCGGTGGGCGGCGGCGCGCGCCGCCTCCAGGCGGGACGGGTCGACGTCCTCGGCCAGCATCGAGCGCGACGTGTCGGTGACCAGCACGACCGAGGACTGGCGGGTGGGCACGGCGACGCTGCGCTGCGGCCGGGCCAGCGCCACGAGCAGGCCGGCCAGGGCGAGCGCGAACAGCAGCGCGGGCAGGTGCCGCGCCCACGCGGCGCGCGGCGGGAGGACGGCGTCCAGGGTGGCGACGCCCGGGAAGCGCACGGCGTCGCGGGGCGCCCGCGCCTGGCGGCGCCAGTACACCGCGGCCGCGACCGGGAGCGCGAGCAGGGTGAGCAGCAGCGCGGGAGCCTGGAAGCTCATCGTCGCGTCATCGCAGCGCACCCGCGAGCGTGCGCAGCCAGGGACCGTCCGTGCTCAGCGCGACGTGGCGCGCCCGGGCGGCGCGCAGGTCGCGGGCCAGCGCCTCCCGGCGTGCGGCCTCGGCCTGGGCATAGCGCCGGCAGACGCCCGGCCGGGAGGTGTCGACCGCGAGGTGGCGGCCCGTCTCGGGGTCCACCAGCGTGAGGTGGCCGACCGCGGGCAGCCGCGCCTCGCGCGGGTCTCCGATCTCGATGGCCAGCACGTCGTGGAGCTGGCCGAGCCGGCGCAGGGGCCGGATCCAGCCCTCCTGGTCGCGGAAGTCGGAGACCACGGCCAGCAGGCCGCGGCGGCGCGCCATCGGCGTGAGCCGGTCCAGCGCCCCGGCCAGCCCGGAGCGATCCCCGGGTCCGTCGGGGGCCACGCCGGCGCCGACGGCGCGCGACAGGGCGACGAAGGCGGGGCGCCCGCCGCGCGGAGGCAGGAGCCCGGGCCCCGGCGCGCCGAACGTGACCGCGCCCAGGCGGCCGGCGCGGCGCAGCGCCAGGCGCCCCAGCGCCAGCGCGACGCCCTCGGCCACGTCGGACTTCAGCCGCTCGGCCGTGCCGAAGGCCATCGACGGGGAGACGTCGAGCACCAGCCACGTCGTCATCGCGCGCTCGGGGACGTGCAGCCGCACGTGCGGCGTCCCGGTGCGCGCGGTGGCGGCGGGGTCGAGCTGGCGGACGTCGTCGCCGATCTCGTAGGGACGCAGCTGGGCCAGCTCGGTCCCGGACCCGACCCCCGCGGCTCGCTGGTCGCCCGGGCGCGGCCCGGCGGCGCGCCGGCGCAGCTGCACGTCGAGGGCGTCGAGCAGCTTG
>DATLOP010000358.1:0-9809 GCA_035536255.1 Solirubrobacteraceae bacterium | reverse complement strand
CGCGAGCTCTCCCTTGTCCACGAGCGCCCGCAGCAGCAGTATCCACAGCAACCAACCGTCCCCGGGTCGTCTGAGACCCTCCTCGACGACCGTGTCGGCGAGCACCTCGTCGGCCTCCACGACCGCGCCCGCCACCTGCAGGCGCGCCTGCGCGTGGATCCACACGAACCGGCCGGCTTCCCGGTCGTAGCCGACGCCGTGGACGTCGGGCCCGGGCATCGGCATGAGGACGAAGTCGCGCTCGGCCAGCCGGCTCTCCACGGCCGCCAGCCGGTCGGGGGCGACGAGGACGTCGACGTCGCCCTCGGGAGCGGCCACGCTCGCGGGCGGCCGCAGCAGCGACCACGCGACCCCGTCCCGGTCGAGCGACTCGAGCAGCCCGGCGAGGGCCGGCGGCGCCTGTTCGAGCGACGTCCCCCCCGCCCCCGGGGTCATGCCGCGCGGTCGCCGAGGTATCGGCGCTGGACGTCGAGGAACCCCCCGTCGGCCGTCACGTGGCCGTCCTCGAGCAGGAGGGCTCGCGTGCACAGCCGCTCGAGCATCGGGTGGTCGTGCCCGGTCGCCACGACGAGGCCGCCCGCCTCCAGCAGCCGGTGCGCGTAGGCCTCGACGTGGTCGCGGAACTCGTGGTCGAGCGCCTCGTGCACCTCGTCGAGCAGCAGGATCGAGGGCTCGGTGCCCTCGATGACGGCGAGGCCCAGCCGCGCGCGCATGCCCTGCGAATAGCTGCCCACGAGGTGCTCGTACTGGTCCTCCAGACGGCTGCGCGCCTTGACCTCGGGGATCTGCGCGCGCGCCTGGCGGGCCGTCATGCCCGCGAGCACCCCCAGCAGGTAGGTGTTCTCCCGTCCCGTGAGCGCTGCCATGACCCCGGCCTGGATCGACAGCAGCGAGCCCACGCGCCCGCTCACCGCGATCTGCCCGGCGTCGGGCTCCAGGACGCCGGCGATGATCCGGAGCAGGGTCGACTTGCCCGACCCGCTGGCGCCGAGGAGCGCCACGCCCTCGCCGGCGGTCATCTCGAAGCTCACGTCGGTCAGCGCCCAGTGCTCGCTGGACCGGCGCCGGAAGCGCGCCAGCATCGGGCTCATCGTGCGCTGCTGACGATCGAACAGGAACTGGACCCCGACGCCCTCGGCCCGGATGTGGCTCACAGCGAGCTCACCAGCTTGGCGAAGTGGCGCTGCTCGCGCCGGTACAGCGGCAGGAACACGGCGGCGAGCAGCGCGCCGACGGCGGCCGGGTAGCCGAGCTGCCAGAGCGCCGGCGCGTCGCCGTAGAGGATGACGTCCCGGAAGGACTCGAACAGACCCGTCAGGGGGTTCAGGACGATCCACCGCCGGACGTCGTCCGACATCTCGGAGAGCGCGACGAGCCCGGGGGCGGCGAAGAACATGATCCGCAGCCCCTGCGTGGCGAACAGCGTGACGCCGGGCGCCCAGACGCCGAGCAGCGCCGAGGGCCAGGCGGCGCCGAAGGCCAGGAGCATGGTCGCGGCCACGACCAGCGGCAGCCAGAGGAGCGCCGTCGTCGGGCCGACCCAGTAGAGCAGCATCATCAGCGGGAACATCACGAAGCTGGTCACGAACGCCAGCGTCTCCGTCATCACGGCCGACGGCGGCAGCAGCGTGCGGTCGAAGCGCATGTTCAGGAGGATCGGCTCGCGCAGCGAGACGGAGTTCATCGCGCTGACGCAGGAGAGCATCACGATCTGGAACGGCACGACGGCACACGCGATCGACAGGCCGACGGCCTCGCCTCCGCGGTCGAGGATCACCCGGAGCAGGACGTACACGCCCACGAGCACGAACGGGTTGACGAACCAGTTCACGACCTGCCAGGAGCCGCGCCCGTAGCGGATGCGCAGGTCGCTGCGCGCGAGCGCCCAGACGATGTCCAGGCGCTTGGCCCACGAGGCCGCGCCCGCCGGCGGCGGCGCCGTGTCGGTACGCGTGGGGCGCGGGGCCTCGGCGGTTGGCTTCATGAGGTGGGGCGTGCGGCCGCGGACAGCGAGCGGGCCAGGTGCAGCGCGAAGCGCCCGAGGGTAGCGTTGTCCGGCTGGAGTCGCCCGATCAGGTGGTCGTCCGTCGTCTCGTCGAACGCGTCCGGCCGACCGGTGAACGCGGCCACGTAGCCGGCCCGCCGCGCCGCCTCGGCCTCCCGGGCGCCCGCCTTGCCGTGCGGGTAGGCGAGCGTGCGCGGAAGCTCGCCGTCCGGCCCCACCGGGCCGGGCTCCAGGGCCTCGCGCAGGTCGTCGTCGCCCAGGCGCACGAGCACGTCGTGGCGACGGGTGTGGAAGCCGAGCTCCCACCCGGCGCCGGCCAGGGCGCCCGCGCCGTCGGCTCCGAGCACGGGCGGCGGCTCCGCGACGGCACGCGCCAGGACGCCGGTCACCCGGTCGCGCTCGGCGGGGCCCAGGTCCTCCACCGCCTTGGCCAGGCGGCGTATCGCTCCCGGCTGCCCCTCCAGGGCCGCCTCGACCAGCTCCGGCGCGACCGGCGCCAGGGCGCCGGCGGCGATCGCGCGGCCGTCGATCGCCGGCTGCAGCAGCTGGAACCAGAACGAGGACCGCGCGCCGCAGAGGAACGCCGTCGCCACCGCGCCATGGCCGGCGAACACCGGCGCCGCGTGCTCGCGGTGAGACGGCAGGTCGTCGTCGAAGGTGAACGCGACGGGCAGCCGCTCGCCCGGGCGCCGGGCCCGGGCGGCGGACGGCAGGTCGCGGGCCCGCACGAGGGCGTAGCGGCGCGACAGGTATCCCACGACCTCGTCGAGGAAGCGGGTGGAGACGGCCGGCTCCAGCTCGCGCTGCGGATCCCCCGCCCGCGGTGCGACGGCGTGGAAGACCAGCGCGGCGCCGCGGACCGTCGACGACCGCCGGCTGCGGGCCTCCAGCCGGCGCGCCAGGACCAGTCGCCCGCGGTCGGCCAGTGGATCGGGCAGCGCGGCGCGCAGCCGCGCCGGGACCAGGCTCAAGCTCGGGCCTCGCCGGCGGGTCCGGCCGCGATCACCGTCAGCCCGCGGACGTGGGCGTCGGCGTACAGGTCGATCGTCGAGTCCGGGGCCACCGGAGCGCCGGCGAGCACCACCGTCCCCAGATCGTCCACGCGCTCGAGCGCCCGCTGGACCTCGGCCACCGTTCCCGTGGTCTCGACCACCGTCCTGGGATGCGCCTCGGACGCGCCGCCGGACACGCCGAGCCGCTCACGAAGCCGCTGTGCGAGCTCTCCGCCGCCCGACACCTCGATCGGCGGCTCGCCGGCGGCGACCGCGGCGAGGACGTCCTCCAGGGAGTCAGGCACCGCGCAGCTCCGGCCGTTCGGACGCCTCGGGCGGCGCGACGGTCACCGGGCCGTCCTCGTCGATCGCGCGGTAGGCGGCGTCGACGAAGGCCTGCACGGCGAGCCCGTCGGTGGCCGGGACCTCGACGGGGCGCCCCTCCATCACGGCCGCGGCGAAGCGCTCGAAGTAGAGGGTCCGCGGGTCGGCCGGCGACGGCGGCGGAAGCGCGCACCACCGGGCCGCCGGGACCTCGCCGATGGCGCGCTCCGTGTAGACGGCCGGGTCCGGCTCCAGTCGCAGCGTTCCCAGCTCCCCCCACAGCTCGAAGCGGCTTCCGGGCGCGCCGCGCGTGCTCGCCGACCCGACGATCGAGCCCAGCGCCCCGCCGCGGAACTCCACGGTGAGCGCGATGGAGTCCTCGACCTCGGCGCCGGGCCGCGACCGGGAGACGGCGGCGATGCGCTCCGGCTCGGCGCGCGCGACGAACCACAGGAAGTCGAGGTAGTGCGTCAGGTTCATGATCAGCACGCCTCCCCCCGCCCGGGCTCGGCTCGACCGCCAGTCGGAGTGCGCCCGCCCGGAGAAGCCGCCCACCCAGTACGACTCCGGCTTGTCCGCGTGGAAGACCACGGCCGCCCCGCCGAGCGCGCCGAGCGCGCCCCCGCGGGCCAGCGCGGCCGCGGCCTCCATCGGACGCTCGTAGCGGTAGGGAAAGCACACGGAGAAGGCGACGCCGGCCCGGCGCGCCGCGTCAACCGCCCGTCGCGCCTCGACGAGGTCGTTGGCCAGCGGCTTCTCGACGACGATCTGGAGGCCGGCCTGCGCCGCCGCCTCGACCAGCGGCGTATGCAGGTCGTGGGGGACGCACAGGCAGACGGCGTCGACGCGCTCCGGGTCGAGGGCCTCGTCGAGGCTGGCCGCCACGGCCCCGCCGCCCTCGGCCGCCGTCGCCGCCGCCAGCGCCTGGACCGGGTCGTGGGAGATCGCCAGCTCGGCGTTGCCGGCGCCGGCGAGCGCGCGGGCGTTGTGCATCCCCACGTCGCCGCACCCGATCAGCGCGAAGCGCAGCCGGCGACCCCCGTCGCGGGCCGGCCGCGACTGCGTGGGAGCGCGCAGGCGGGGCCGGGCCGGCGCCAGCGCCGGCCGCGACGCCGGCGAGCGCCGGGCGGCGCGCTGCGCCTGCGCCAGCCGGCTCCAGTCAAAGTGGGCGGCGGCGATCTCTCCGCGCGCCAGGCGGCGATAGGCCAGCTGCGGCTCCCGCGGGTCCAGCGGCTCGCCCGCGAGGTCGGCCACCGCGAGGCCGCCCTGGGCGAGGCCCGCGAGGAAGGAGCGCGCCAGCGCCTGGATGGGATCGCCGCCGGTGCGCCGAGCCTGCACCGCCAGGGCGCTGACGTGCGCGCCGGCCAGGCACAGCCGCTTGCTCTGGGCGTCCGCGAGGATCGCGCTCGGGGTCGCGCCGCGGGGCGAGCCGAGCAGCACGATCCGTCCCCCCGGCCGCGCGGCCGCGACGGCCACCGAGAGCGCCGCCGGGTCGCCGGTCGCCTCGATCACCGTGGACGCCTGGACGTGATCGAGGTCCTCGCCGGCGGTCAGGAACTCGTCCGCCCCGGCCTCCCGGGCCGCCGCCTCGCGGCGCCGGCTGCTCGCCACGACCGTGACGCGGCCCGGGTGGCGAAGCGTCGCCAGCCGGTGGGCGAGCGCGCCGATCGGTCCCGCGCCCACGACGCACAGGGGGTCGCCCCGGCCGATCTGCGCGCGCTCGACGCCGTAGCCGGAGATGATCGCCAGGTACACGAGCGCGGCCTCGGCGACGTCCACGCCGTCCGGGACGGGCGTCGCCCACTCGGTGGGGACGGTGACGACGGACGCGTGCGGCAGCCGCGCGACGGCGACCAGGCTGCCGGCCTCGAAGCCGGCGCCTCCGTCGCCGCCGGCCAGGACGCGGCCGGCACCCGAGTAGCCCGGCGTGTACGGGGGGTCCAGCTGCGCGTTGGGCAGCCGCAGCCACTGCGCCCGCTCGGTCCCGGCGCTGACCGCGGAGGCGAGCACCTCCACCGTCACCTCGCCCGCCCCGGCGAGCGGACGCTCGAACGGGCGCAGCTCGGCGTGCCCGCGCGCCGTGACCACGATCCGCGAGCCTCGCACGATGGCCGTGCCCTGCCGGACCGCCCGCAGGCGGCTGCGCGCGGAATCGATCGCGTCGGCGCGCGCCAGCTCCAGGTCCGCGCCGCGATAGTCGAGCGCCGCGAGCGCCCTGTCGATGCCCGAGGTCACGAGCCGCCGTGCGCGCGGGTCCATCGACCCAGGATAGTTTGCCCCCCGATGTTCGACGTTGCCCTGCTGTTCGCGGCCTGCGCGGCGCTCGCCCTCGGAGCCGGCTCCACGACGGTGCTGCTGCGGCCCGACTCCGCCCTCGACGCCGCGGTCACCTTCGGGGTGATCGCCTCGGCCGGCGTCGTGGTCGCCGGCCTGGCCTGCGGCGAGGCCGGCGTGCTGACCCCGGCCGCGGTGCTCGCGGTCACCGCGGGCTGGGCGCTGGTGGCCACCGCGGCGGTCGCGCGGACGGGATGGCGCCCGCGCCGGCCCCGACTCGGGCCGCCGGCCCTGCGCGAGCACCTGTGGGCCACGGCGATCGTCGCCGTCGCGGGGCTGGCCCTGGCCTGGCAGCTGGTCGTGGCGCTGGTCCTCCCGCCGTTCGCGTTCGACGCCATCACCTACCACCTGACGATCGTCGCGAGCTGGGTGCGCAGCGAGAGCATCGAGCCGACGGCGCTCAGCCTGTGCTGCGCGTACTACCCGGCCAACTCCGAGCTCGTGTTCGCCTGGCCCGTGCTCTTCCTCGGCAGCGACGGGCTGGTCGACACCGTGCAGTTCGGCTTCGTCGCCCTGGCCGCCGTCTCCGTCGCCGGGATCGCGCGCAGCGCGGGCCTGGCCCGGCCGGCGGCGGCCGCGGCGGCCGGGCTGTTCGTCGCCACCCCGGTCGTCCTCCTCCAGGCGCCGACGAACTTCGCGGACGTCATGATCGCGGCGTGGGCGCTGGCCGCGCTGCACTCGCTGACGCGCCTGGCCGCGACGGGCGCCGCCCAGCGGCTGCTCGTGGCCGGCCTCGCGGCGGGGCTCCTGCTCGGGACCAAGGGCACGGGCATCGTGTGGGCGGCCGCGCTCGCGCTGGCCGCGGTCGGGGTCGGGCTCTGGGGGGTGCGCCGCGCGCGCGTCTCGCGGCGCGCGCTCGCCGCCGGGCTGGCCGGATTCGCCGTCGCCTGCCTCGCGGTCGGCTCGTACTGGCACGTGCGCAACTGGATCGAGACCGGCAACCCGGCATATCCCTTCGAGGTGCGCGCGGCCGGCGTGAAGCTGTTCGACGGGCCGTTCCGCGTCGACGACGTGCTCACGCGACCCGACGCGGGAGACGACGAGCCGTGGCCCGCCGCGACGCTGCGCTCGTGGGCCAGCGACCTCGACTTCTGGAACCAGCGCTCCTACGACTACCAGCAGCGCTCGGGGGGGCTGGGGCCGCTGTGGCCCTGGCTCGCCCTCCCGCTGGCGATCCCGTTCGTGGTGGGGCTGGCGCGCCGCCGCAGCCCGGCGCTGGTCGCCGTCGCGACGATCGCGCTCGTCACCCTCGTGCAGCCCTACGGGTGGTGGTCGCGCTTCACGATCCCGCTGATGGGCGCGGGCGCCGTGGCGATCGTGGCCGCCGCGACCTGGGCGCCGCGGCCCTGGATGCGCCGCGCCGTGCAGGGGCTGGCCCTCTTCCTCGCCTGCGCCGGGATCGGCCTGGCGTCGTATCGCGTCAATCCCGCCTCGCGCGCCGAACCGCTGCCCGCCCGCGACCTGCTCGGGCTGATCGGCGCCCCCGGCGAGGAGCGCACGCTCGGGCGGCTGTTCTTCCCGGAGTACCGCTTCCTCGAGGACGTGCCCGACGACGCCGTCGTGGTCGTGGACCTGCGAGCTCGCCCGGTGCGCTTCGTCTATCCGCTGTTCGGTCCCGAGCAGTCGCGCGACGTGCGGCCGCTGCGCGGCGGTCGAGTGCCGCCGGGCGAGTGGGTGGTCACCGCCGCCGGGCGCCCGGTGGAACGCGCCCTGGCGGCCGACTCGCGCTTCGAGCTCGCCGCGGCGTCGCGGGGCGTCCGCGTCTGGCGCCGGCGGCCCCCCGGCCGGTGACCCGACCCTCGGCTACCGCGATCTCGCGCCACGGACCCGGTCGCGCAGCGCGCGCAGCTCGTCGGCGCCCCAGCCCGCCGCCGTGCGAGCGGCGGCCAGCGGGCCGAGCCGAGCCGCCGCCGCCAGCTCGCGCGCCGCCAGGCGGCGCTCGCCGAACCAGGCGTGCGCGCGCGCCCGGTCGAGGTGCACGCGCAGGTAGGCGCGACGCTCGAGGTCGCCGCCGCGCCGCTCGGGATGACGCTCGAAGTACCGGCCGAGCACGAGCCGGGCCGCCGCGCCCCCGGCCGCGACGTCCGCCGTCTTGGTCACCGACGCTTCGTGGCGCCGGTAGCGGGTCACGACCTCGTCGAGCCGGCGGACGGGCGCCTGCTCGATCGCGCGCAGCACGAAGTCCCAATCGCCGCTGACCGCGAACCGCGTCTCCTCCCAGGGCCCGGCCCGCTCGACCACGGCGCGGGGAAACAGGATCGAGACGAGATAGACGTCGAACCCGCCGAGCACGCACTGCTCCTCGACCCAGCCCTCGCTGTCCGACGTGACCGTGCGCTGCGGCGTCAGGTCCACGTCGCACATCAGCGTGGCGCCGTACACCAGGGCACCGGGATCCTGGCGCGCGCGTTCCAGGAGGCGCCCCGTGCTGCCCGACTCGACGATGTCGTCGGCGTCGACGAAGCGCAGGAACTCGCCGGCGGCCGCGGCGATTCCCGCGTTGCGGGCCGCATACGGCCCGCCGTGCCCGACGCGAATCACCCGCAGCCGCGGATCGTCGACGTCGCGCAACAGCTCCGCCACCGGCTCGTCCGAGCCGTCGTCCACGACGATCAGCTCGATCTCGCACGCGCGCTCGTCGAGGGCGCTGGCCACGGCCGCGCGCAGCCAGTCCGGGCGCGGGCGCCAGGCGGGCATGACCAGGCTGACCGCGGGGCTCATCGCAGCAGGCGCGACACCGTCACCGGCCGCAGCCCGCGCTCGAGCAGCGCGGGCACCAACCGGGAGACCGCCGCGACGGTGGGGGCCCGTGTCTGCGTCCCGCGGCTGCGCGGCGGCAGGCCGTCGTGCAGGCACACGATGTCGCCGCGGTCGATCACGGAGAGAACCCGCTCGGCGATCTCGCCGGCCGACTCGAGCCGCCAGTCCTCGGGGTCGACCGACCGCAGCACGACCGCGTCGGCGCGGGCGCGGCCCGCGGCCCGAGCCACCCGGTCGGGGGCGCCGCAGAAGGGCGGGCGCACCAGCGCGGGCGCCGCGCCGGTGGCCTCCCGGATCGCCGCCCGCGTGCGATCGATCTCGTCGCGCAGGGCGCCCAGGCTCTGCTGCGACGGGTCCGAGTGGCTCCAGAGGTGATTGCCCAGCTCGTGCCCGGCGCGCGCGAGCGCGGCCGCCGTCTCCGGCCGCTCCCGCACGGCGGGCCCGCGCAGGAAGAACGTGCCCCGGCAGTCGTGGGCCTCGAGCACGGCGGCGATCTCCGCCGTCCACGACGACGGACCGTCGTCGAAGGTCAGCGCAACCGCGTCCGGTCCCCCGGGCGCCCGGTAGACGACGGGTGGCCGTCGCAGCACGCGCAGGCCGAGCCGGCGCACGGCCTGCCTCACGCGCCGCGCACCGCCCGGGCGCACACGATCAGCGGCAAGCGCTCGTCGTCGTCGGACAGCTCGCTGCGCTCGAGGTCCTCGGCGGCCAGGCCCTCCAGGAAGGCGACCGTGGCCAGCACGTTGCCGCGCGCCTGCACGGTCGTGGCGCCGGGCCCGAACGCCTCCGCGAGCAGGCGCGCCAGGCCCGGGGGCGTGAAGCGCCAGTAGTCGGTCGCCGGCGGATCGGTCACCCGGCTCGCCGACG
Source organism: Solirubrobacteraceae bacterium (assembly GCA_035536255.1). Lineage (GTDB taxonomy): Bacteria > Actinomycetota > Thermoleophilia > Solirubrobacterales > Solirubrobacteraceae > AC-38. The sequence goes on along the minus strand of DATLOP010000358.1, from coordinate 527 downwards.
GCACCGTGGCCAGGAGCACGCCGCCGGGGCGCAGGACGCGACGGGCCTGGCGCAACGCGGCCGGGACGTCGTAGACGTACTGGAGCGTCTGGGTGAGGATGAAGCAGTCGAACGCGTCGCTGGGCAGCCCTTCGCCGTCGGCCAGGTCGGCAACGTAGGTCGCGCGCCCGTTGGCGGCGTCCACGTCGAGCACCCCCTCCTCGGTGACGTCGTGCCCAAAGCGTCGCGTGTAGCCGCTGTCCTTGACCTCCAGGACCCGTCCGGTGACGTCGGCGCGGTGCTCCCCGAGGAACCGGTCGATGTACCAGCGGTCGACCGGCGTCCCCCGGTCGTAGCCCCAGGCCCCGCTGAGCGGCCGGGTGGACCGCAGCGAGCCGAAGCGCACCGGCCGGTGCCCGCGTCGCAGGGAGCGCATGGCGCGGACGAGCGTCATGGCCGGGGAACTCTAGAGGCGGCGCGCCGGAGAATCGCCAGGAACGGGCGCTCGGTCGAGCCCTCGGCGTCCGCCCGGCGACGCTCGTTCTCGG
>DATLOP010000357.1:0-3972 GCA_035536255.1 Solirubrobacteraceae bacterium | reverse complement strand
CCAGCGCGGGGACCAGGAGCATCGCCGCCACCACGAGCGGCGCGTAGAGCAGCGTGCCGGCGCCGGAGAAGTACGGGCGCGTCGCGCCGTGGAAGCCGACGCCGATGTAGGAGACCCAGTAGCCCATGAGGCGCAGGGACTCGCTGACGCTCGTCGTCCCCCAGATCGTCCCCTGCTGCTCGGTGAACTCCAGGAAGTCGATGCCGTAGCGCGCCTGCGCGAGGATCGGGCCGACCCACCACAGCGACGCCACCGCGGTGAGGACGATCGTCCGCAGCGCGAAGGCCAGCGCGGCGCGCGCCGGCAGCCCGGTCAGGACCTCGTAGCCCAGCAGCAGCGCCGGGCCGGCCAGCACCCAGGCCGTGACGGCGGCGTTCACCCCGCCCCCGCTCGCCGTCACGGCCAGAGCGAACAGCGCGGGCCACCACCACCCCTCGGGCCGGCGCACGCCGCGGTGCACGGCGAGCAGCAGCCACGGCAGGACGGCGTAGGCGAGCAGCGTCACGCTGGTCCGCGCGCTGAACACGACGACGTAGGGGTTGAGCACCATCATCGTCGCGGCCACGACGTGCGCCGCGCCGCGCGGGCGCCCGGCCAGGTCGTCTAGCAGGCGCACCGTCCCCCACGCCGCGAGCGCCAGCAGCGCGCCCAGCCACAGCCGGTGGACCAGCCAGGGCGCGAGCCCCGCGGCGTGGCCGAGCGCGAAGAACGGCCCCATCGGGAACAGGTAGCCGCCGTACTGGCCGCCCTGGACGTGGCCCAGCGACCCCGACTCCGTCCACACCGAGGCCACGTCGGCCAGGAACCGGCCCGGGCTGACGTGGAGGTCGACCTTGGTGTCGCTGCTCGCCCAGCCGGGGCGCTGGGCCAGCGCCAGCGCGAAGGCGCCCAGGGCCAGGACGAGCGGCAGCGCGCGCTCGCGCCGGGTCACCCGCGCGCCTCCCGGCGGCGGGCCGCGAACGCGTCCAGCGCCGCGGCGGCCAGCACGACGATGGAGATCTCGGCGGCCATCCGGAACCGGGGCAGCCCGAAGCCCCCCAGCGAGGTCAGGGTCACGAGCACGGCGGGGACGAGCAGCAGCCACGGCGTCGCCCCGCGACGGCGCAGCACCACGAATCCGAACACCGCGAGCACCAGCAGCGGGTAGTAGGCGGCCAGGCCGAGGTACTGGGCGAACCGGCGCCGTCCCTCGGTGCGCATGAAGCGGGCGCCCTGGAGGGGCCGGTAGGCGTCCCAGGTCCGCAGCACCCGGACCGGCAGGACGACCGGCAGCCGGCCCGCGTGCTCGCGCGCGTAGTCCAGCCCGCGGCGGCGCAGCTCCGCGGCCTGGACCGCCTCGTTGCGGCGCCGGGGCCCGTCGATGCACAGGAAGGTCCACGACCCGATGTCCGAGCCGGCGTAGACGCCGCCGCAGTTCGCGCCGGCGAGCAGCGTCCCGGTGTTGTTGGAGACCAGGACCGGCCGGTCGAAGGCGGACCAGTTGCGCACGAGCCAGGGGGCGAGGACGGCGGCGAAGGCGGCGGCGATCACGGCCAGCGTGACGAGCCGCCCGCGCGCGCCGGCCCGCGCCAGCAGGGCGACCGGCACGCCCAGCAGCACGACCAGCGCCATGCCCTCCCCCCGGGTCAGGGCGGCCAGCGCCATCGCCGCCCCCAGCGCCGCGGCGCGGGCCGCGGACGGGCGCTCGACCACGGCGTAGGCGGCGAGCAGCGCCAGCGCGATCGTCAGCCCGTACAGCGACTCGCTCATCAGCGTGCCGTCCACCACCCACAGCATCGGGTAGGCGGCCGCGATCCCCGCCGCGATCAGGCCGGCGCGCTCGCCGGCCACGCGGCGGCCCAGGACGCCGATCGCCGCGACGGTCCCGGTGCCGCACAGGCAGCCGACGACCCGGTGGGCGTCGTGGGACTGCCCGCCCAGTGCGGACATCGCCGCCAGCAGGACCGACCAGGCGGGCGGGTGCTCGGCCGTGGGGGTGGCGCTGTCGAAGAAGACGAGGTCGTACGGACGCACGAAGCCGCGGCCGTCGGCCAGGAAGTTCGCCAGCAGGTGGAAGAACCCCGCATCGGACAGCGCCGGCGGCTCGGGGGCCAGCAGCAGGGCGTACACGAGGCGGATCGCCAGCGCCCCCGCGGCGATCCCGGCCAGCCAGGCCACGAAACCGTGCGGGCGGCGGAGCATCGGGCGGGAAGTCTGTCGGATCCGCTCCCGGCGGCCGGCTCGGTCGGTCGGCGGCCGTAAGCTCCGCGCGGTGGTCCGCCGCCGCGCGCTCGCCGCCGCCACCCTCGTCCTCGTCGCCGGCCCGTTCGTCCTCGCCTTCCGGACCGGTGGGTTCTTCGACGGTCCGCGCGTCGTCGCGCTGGTCGTGGCCTGGGGGCTCGTGGCCGTGGTCGCCGTGGCGCACGGCGACGCGGTGCGGCTCGTGCCGCGCGACCGGGCCGCGCGCCTGGCCCTGGCCGGCCTCGCCCTGCTCGCCGCCTGGACGGCGGTGTCGGCGACGTGGGCCCCGATCCGCGAGGCGGCGGTCGACGACGTCCAGCGCGTCGCGCTCTACCTCGGCGCGCTCGTGGCGGCGGCGGCGCTGCTGCGCCCCGACCGGGCCCTGCGCGCCCTGGAGCCGGCGGCGCTGGCCGGCGTCCTGGCCATGGCGACCTTCGGGATGTCCGACCGCCTGTTCCCGTGGCTGCTCACGCTCGACCGCCACTTCGCGGCCCGCCTGCGCCTCGAGCAGCCGCTGACCTACTGGAACGCGATGGGGCTGGTGTGCGCCATCGGCCTGGTGCTCGCCGCGCGCCTGGCGGGCGACCGCACCCGCTCCCCCGCGCTGCGCGTGGCCGCCGCGGCCACCGGCGCGCCGCTGGGGCTGGCGCTCTACCTGACGTTCTCGCGCGGCGCGCTGGCCGCGGCCGGGGTCGGCGCCGTGGTGCTGCTGGCCGCCGCGCCGACGTGGACGCAGCTGCGCGCGGCCGCGGTCGTCCTCGAGGCCGCGGTCCTCGCGGCGGCGCTCGGCAGCCTGTTCGGAGCCATCGAGCGCTACGACGCGACCTACGACGGACGCGTGGCGCAGTCGTTCGCGATGCTCGCCGTCCTCGCCGTCGTGGTGGCGGGGGCGGCCGCGTTTCAGGCCTGGGCGTGCCGCGCGGAGGCCGCGGGCGTGACGCGGATGGGCCGGCTGCCGCTGCCCCGGCGCACGGCCTGGCTGGCCGGGGCGCTGGTCGCGGTGGCGGCGGCCGGGTTCGTCGCGGCGTCGGCCCGGGAGCGCAGCGACGCGCCCGCCGCCGGGGCCACCGGGCAGCGCCTGGCCTCGCTGCAGAGCAACCGCTACGAGTACTGGCGGGTCGCGCTGGACACGTGGGCCGACCATCCGGTGGCCGGCGTGGGGACGGGCGGCTTCCGGGTCGAGTGGCGCGCGCGGCGCACGATCTCCGAGAGCGCGCTGGACGCGCACTCCCTGTACCTGGAGACCGCCGCCGAGCTGGGCCTCGTGGGCCTCCTCGCACTGGCGCTGGCCTTCGGCGGGATGGCGGGGGCCGCGCGACGCGCCCTGCGCGCGGCGCCCGAGGCGGCGGCCGGGCCGGTGGCGGTTGTCGTGACCTGGGCGTTCCACGCGGGGCTGGACTGGGACTGGGAGATGCCCGCGCTGACGCTGATCGCGCTGCTCTTCGCCGGCGCGCTGCTGGCCCTGGCCGACCGGGCGCGCGCGTGAGGATCGGCTTCCACGATCCCTTCACCGGCGCTCCGGGGGGCGGGGAGCGCTACCTGTTCACGATGCTCGCCGAGGCGGCGGCGAGCCTTCCCGAGGCCGAGCTGGCGGTCCTGTCCCCCGAGCCGCCCGATCCGGCGGGGTGGCGTGCGGTCGGGGTGGCGGTCGACCCGGGCGCCTTCGCCTGGCGGCCCACTCCCCCGGCCGGGCTGACCGCGCACTCGGGCGACCTCGACCTGCTGGTCACGCTGACCGCCGACGTCCCGGTA
>DATLOP010000356.1:0-4289 GCA_035536255.1 Solirubrobacteraceae bacterium | reverse complement strand
CGCGCCGAGGCGGCGCGCGGGACCGGCGTGGACGAGGTCGTCGAGGCCCTGGACGCGCACCGCGCCCACATCGAGGCCGCGGGCACGCTGCTCGAGCGCCGCCGGCGCAACCTCATGAACGAGGTGCTGGCGCTGGCCACGGTCCGGCTGCGCCGGTCCCTGGAGGAGTCCGTCCGCGAGGACGCCGACGTCCAGAAGCTGCTCGACGAGGTCGTGGCCCGCCGCCTGGACCCGGCCAGCGCGGCGGGGACGATCCTCGAGCGCCGCGACGGCCCGGCCGCGCCCTTGGCGCCCAGGGCGCGGGCGATCACCATCTGCTGGACCTCGTCGGTCCCCTCGCCGATCGTGAGGATCTTGGCGTCGCGGTAGAAGCGGCACACCGGGTACTCCTCGATGTAGCCGTAGCCGCCGTGGATCTGCACCGCCTCCTCGGCGGCCCGCACGGCGAGCCGCCCGGTCTTGAGCTTGGCCTGGGCCGCGGTGAGGCTGAAGTTCTCGCCCCGGTCCTTGAGGCGGGCCGCCTTGTACACGAGCAGCCGGGCCGCCTCGATCTCCGTCGCCATGTCGGCCAGCTTGGCCTGGATGGCCTGGAACTTGCTGATCGGCTGGCCGAAGGCGCGCCGCTCCTTGGCGTAGGCCAGGGCCTCGTCCAGCGCGCCCTGGGCCAGGCCGACGCCCATGGCCGCCACGCCGATGCGACCTATGTCCAGGACGTGCAGGAACTGCTTGAAGCCGGCGCCGGGCGGGCCGAGCAGGTTCTCCTCGGGGATCCGGCAGTCGGTGAACGTCAGCGGCCGGGTGTCCGACGCGTTCCAGCCCATCTTGCGGTAGGGCTGGCCCGCCTCGTAGCCCGGCGTCCCGTTGGGGACGAGGAAGTTCGAGATCCGATCGTCCTCCGTGCGCGCGGTGATCGCCACCACGCCCGAGATGTCGGTGCCCGCGTTGGTGATGAACTGCTTGGCGCCGTCGATCACCCAGCTGCCGTTCTCGCGGCGCGCCCGCGTCTTGGTGTTCCCGGCGTCCGATCCCGCCTCGGGCTCGGTCAGGCCGAAGGCGCCCAGCACCTCGCCCGCGCACAGCCGCGGCATCCACTCGCGCTTCTGCTCCTCGCTGCCGAAGAGCCAGATCGGCTGGGTGCCCAGCGAGGTGTGCGCGCACAGCGTAATGGCCACGCTGGAGTCCACCCGCGTCAGCTCCTCGACGGCCAGCGCGTAGGCCAGGCTGTCGCCGCCTCCGCCGCCGTATTCCTCGGGGAACGGGATGCCCATGAGGTTGAGCTCGCCGAGCTGGCGGACGATCTCGTAGGGGAAGCGCTTTTCGCGGTCGAGCTCCTCCGCGACCGGCGCCACCTCGCGGCGGGCGAAGTCGCGGACGGTCTGCTGGATGAGCCGGTGGTCGTCGGAGAGTTCGAAGTCCATGAGACGGATTCTCACAGTCCCGACCGGAGTAGGCTGAGACGGGATGGGAGTGAACGCGGTGGGCGGGGATGCCGCCCTTCACCTGGCGACCCAGCAGCGCGTGGCGCGTGAGCTGGTGCGGGCGACCTCGCTGGAGGAGGCCGCGCCCGGGATCCTGGCCGCGATCGGCGAGGCGCTGGGCTGGGACGTGGCCGGGATCTGGGAGCTGGCGCCGGGGGAGGACGCGCTGTCCTTCGTGGCCGGCTGGGAGGCGCGGCCGGGCGGGGCGGAGGAGTTCTGGCGGCTGTCGCATCAGCTGCGATTCAAACGCGGCGTGCCGCTGCCCGGCCGGGCGTGGGAGAGCGGCGAGCCGACGTGGCGCATCGATCTGGCGGGCGATCCCGACTTCCCCCGTCTGGAGGCCGCGGCGGCGGCGGGGCTCGGCGTGGGCCTGGCCATTCCGATCCCCATCGGCGCCCCCGACGACGTGCTCGGGGTCATGGAGGTCTTCGCCCGCCACGGCGAGGCGCCCGAGCCGGCGATGCGCGAGCTGCTGGCGGGGTTCGGCGACCAGCTCGCCCAGTTCCTCGTGCGCCGGCGCGCCGAGGAGGCCGTCCGGCGCAGCGACGGGCTCAAGACGGCGATCCTCGAGTCCTCCCTGGACTGCGTCGTGGCGATGGACCACCACGGGCGCATCACCGAGTGGAACTCGGCGGCGGAGGCGACGTTCGGGCGCCGCCGCGAGGACGCGCTGGGCCGAGAGCTGGCCGAGGTGCTGATCCCGCCCGCCCTGCGCCAGCGCCACCACGAGGGCCTGCGGCGGTTCCTGGAGACGGGCGACGGCCCGATCCTGGGCCAGCGCATCGAGATGAGCGCGCTGCACGCCGACGGGCGCGAGATCCCGGTGGAGCTGGCGGTGACCGCGCTGCCCGGGGCGGTCCCGCCCGTCTTCACCGGCTTCATCCGCGACATCGGCGAGCGCCGGCGCGCCGACGAGGCGCTGCGCCGCCTGGCGTCGATCGTGGGGACCACCGACGACGCGGTCGGGTCCCTGGACCTCGAGGGCCGCCTGACCAGCTGGAACCCCGGGGCCGAGCGGATGTACGGGTACAGCGCCGAGGAGGTCCTGGGACGCCCGATGCGGATGTTCGTCCCGGAGGACCGCCAGGACGAAACGGGCTACCTGATCGAGACGCTGCGGCGCGGGCACTCCGTGGAGGACTTCGAGACCGAGCGCATCCGCGCCGACGGCGCGCGCTTCGCGGTCTCGCTCACGCTGAACCCGATCACCGACGCCGCGGGGGAGATCGTCGGCATCTCGGTCATCGGGCGCGACATCACCGAGCGCCGGCGCAACGAGACGGCCAAGGAGTTCCTGATCGCCGCCAGCGCCGCCCTGGAGGCCTCGCTGGACCCCGAGCAGACGCTGCGGACGATCGTCCGCACCGCCGTCCCCGAGCTGGCGGCGCTGTGCGTCATCGACCTGCTGGAGGAGGACGGCTCCATCGGGCGCGCCGTGGCGGCGGCCGAGAACCCGGAGTACGCGCGCGAGTTGGAGGAGATCCGCGCGCGCGCGCCGCTGGACCCGGCGGGCTCGCACCCTGTGGCTCAGGTGCTGCGCACCGGCGAGCCGATCACGCTGCGCGACATGTCCGCGCCCGAGGTAGTCGAGCAGGTGGCCCAGAGCGACGAGCACCGCGAGTTCATGCGCCGGGCCGGCTACCGCTCGGCCGCGGTGGTGGCGATGTGGGCGCGCGGGCGGACGCTGGGCGCGATCTCGTTCCTGCACGTCCACGGCGACCGCCGCTACGACCCCGAGGACCTCGCGCTGCTCCAGGACCTGGCGTCGCGGGCCGCGATGGCCCTGGACAACGCGCGCCTGTACGCCGAGCGCTCGCACGTCGCGGGGACGCTGCAGCGCGGGCTGCTGCCGGCGGCGCTGCCCGAGCCGCCGGGCCTCGAGGTGGCGGCGGCCTACCGCCCGGCGCGCGAGGGCCTGGAGGTGGGCGGGGACTTCTACGACGCCTTCGAGGCGGGCGGCGAGTGGGTGTTCGCGGTGGGCGACGTATGCGGGAAGGGCGCCGAGGCGGCGGCCCTGACCTCGCTGCTGCGCTACAGCGTGCGGGCCTTCGCGCTGGAGAACCGCAGCCCGAGCCGCGTCCTGACGCTGGTCAACGGGGCGATGCTGCGCGAGGACCTGTCCGACCGCTTCGCCACCGCGGCGCTGGCCCGCCTGGACCCGACGGTCCGCCCGACCCCCGTGTGCCTGGCCGTCGGCGGGCACCCGACGCCGATCATCCTGCGCGCGGACGGGCGGGCCGAGGCGGCGGGCGGCCGCGGGACGCTGCTGGGCGTCACCGAGGAGCTGACGATCCTCGACCATCCCCTGACGCTGGACACCGGGGACTGCCTGGTCCTGTACACCGACGGCGTGCTCGACGCGGGCGCGCCGCGCCGGGTGCTCGACCCCGACTGCCTGGCCGCCGAGCTGACCGACGTGGCCGGCGCGACCGCCGAGGCCGCGGTGCGCCGCGTCATCGATGTCGCCGCCGGCCTGGCCGACGGCCCCCTGCGCGACGACATCGCCGTGCTGGCTCTGCGGCTGATCTGACACGAAGCCGGCGTGAGGCGGTCGTCTCGCGCCCGTAGCGTCGGGCCGGTGAGCGAGCGAGGTCAGGCGGCGGTCGAGTGGGTGGCGGCGGTGCTCGTCGTGGGCCTCGCGCTGGCGGCGGGCGGGGCGGTGGCCGCGGCGGTCCACGCGCACCTGGAAGGACTCCCAGTCGTCGGCGTGGTGGCCCGAGGCGCGGCGCGCGAGCCGCCCCAGCGGGGTCGCGCCGACCACCGGCGCGCGGCTGACCGCGTACGCCGGGCCCAGCCACGTGGAGTCCGGGT
>DATLOP010000355.1:0-3883 GCA_035536255.1 Solirubrobacteraceae bacterium | reverse complement strand
AAGCGGGCATCGAGGGGGTCAGGCCCGGAAGCGGTTGCAGTTAACCCCCTATGTCGGGGTTAAGTGCAACCGGAAGCTCAGGCGGCCGGGGCGTCGCGAAGCAATGCGCCGAGCTCCGCGGCGTTCGCGGCCACGGCGTCGGCCCCGCTGAGCTGCGACACGGAGAACGGGCCGGTGGCCACGGCGAGCACGCGCACGCCGTCGGCGCGGGCGCAGGCGATGTCGTTGGGGGTGTCGCCGATCACGATCGTGCGTTCGCGGGGCCACGGCGTGCCGTCGCTTCCAGCGCGCCGCCGGGCGATCCCGGGCAGCGCGGCGCGGTCCTCGTGGTCCGAGCCGAAGCCGCCCTGGCCGGGCTCGAACCAGTCGCCCAGGCCGGCGCGCGCCAGCTTCAGGCGGGCCACCGGCTCGTAGTTGCCGGTCACCAGGGCCAGGCGCACGCCGTCGCGCGCGTCGAGGTCGGCCAGCAGGTCGGGGACGCCGGGCGCGACCCGGGCCGACAGGTCGTCGGGGACGCGCTGCGCGTACTCGCGGCAGCACGCCTCCCGCACCTGCGCCGCGCGCTCGTCCACCCGCGACGCGCCGACGCCGGACTGGAGCGCGATGGTCCGCGCGATCTCCCCGTCGGTCCGGCCGGCCGGCGCCACGTGCGCCGCGCCGGGATCGGCGATCCCGTGCACCTCGCGCAGCGCCGCGTGCAGGGCGTCGCGGTGCGCGTCGGAGGCCCGCAACAGCAGCGTCCCGTCGATGTCGAACAGCAGCAGCGTCATCGCGGCGATCCTCAGCGCGCGAAGGACGTGTCCCCGGATAGGCGCTGCGCGAAGGCGGCGACCAGGCGCGCGGCCGCGTCGACGTCGTTCAGCGACACCATCTCCACCGGGGAGTGCATGTAGCGCAGCGGGATCGAGACGACGCCCGTGGGCACGCCGGCGCGCGAGATGTGGATCGCGTCGGCGTCGGTGCCGGTGTGGCGCGCCGAGGCGGCGACCGTGAACGGGATCCCCTCGGCCTCGGCTGTCTCGTGCAGCAGCTCGAACACCGCCGGGGCGATGATCGACCCGCGCTCGATCACCGGGCCGGAGCCCAGCTCGTGCTTGCCGACCTCCTTGACGTCGATCCCCGGCGCGTCGGTGGCGTGGGTCACGTCCACGACGATCGCCACGCCGGGCTCCAGCGCGAACGCGCTCGTCCGCGCGCCGGCGAACGTGATCTCCTCCTGCACCGGCGCCACGGCGGCCACCTCGCCGGGCGCCCCGCCCGCCTCGGCGACCCGCCGCGCCGCCTCGAGGGCCACGAACGCGCCCAGGCGGTTGTCCAGGGCGCGCGAGGACAGCCGGGCGTTGGGCAGCTCCACCGGCTCGGCCGCGATCACGGCCACGTCGCCGATCCGCACCAGCCCGCGCGCCTCGTCGCCGTCGCGCGCGCCGACGTCGATGTGCAGGTCCTTGATCTCGGCGACCTTCTTGCGCTCCTCCTCCTTGAGGAGGTGGATCGGCTTCTTGCCGACCAGCCCGGTGATCGCGCCGTCGCGGGTGATGACCTCGACGCGCTGGCCGACGAGGATCTGCGCGTCCCAGCCGCCGACGCCGATGAAGTGCAGGAAGCCCTCGTCGGAGACGTGGGTGACGATCAGGCCGATCTCGTCGATGTGGCCCACCACGGCGAGCCGCGGGCCGTCGCCGGTCCCCGCGACCCGGGCCACCGAGGAGCCCAGCGTGTCGCCGGTGACCTCGGCGAAGCCCGCGGCCGCCTCGCGCCACACCTTGGCCGGCGCCGTCTCGTAGCCCGACGGGCCGGGAGCGCCGAGCAGGGCGAGCAGGGTCTCGGGAGCGGCCACGCCGGGAGACTAGCCGCGCGGGGCGGCCAGGCTCTGCGTCGCCACGACGCCCGTCCGCGTCGTGTACTGGAAGCGGTAGGTGGCGCCCGGGATCGCGCGCAGCGTCCGGCTCCAGTAGCCGCCCGCGTCGGTGGTCGCCGTGGCCGCGGTGCGGAACGACGACGTCCCGCGCGGGCGCACCTGGAGCGTGATCCGGCGCTGGGCGTCCGGGCGCACCTGGCCCCAGAAGACGGCCCGGGCCAGGCCGCGCGTCGTGTCGATCCAGAACGGGTTGGGGTACTGGAAGAACGACGGCTTGGGCTGCTGGCTGATGAAGTGCAGGCCGGTGGGGAACACGCCGTCGTCGTTCCACTGGTACTGCGTGATCAGCTTCACCCGCGAGCGCAGCCGCCACACGATGTAGGCGGACTGGGCCAGGTAGCGGGCCTGGAGGGCCAGCGACACGCCGAAGCGCGGGTTCGGCGGGTTGGTGATGTAGCCGAACTCGGTCAGGTAGAGGCGAAAGCGCCCGGTGCTGGCGCGCAGCCGGCCCGCGGCCGTCAGGCGGTCCAGCACGCGCAGCAGCCGCGGCAGGTCGCCGATCTTGGCCAGCTCGGGGTTGCGCTGGGGGACGTTGGGCGGCGTCTTGTTGTTGACGTAGGGGTGGTAGCCGAAGCCGTCCCCGCGCACGGCGCGAAAGCGCCGGCAGCGCGTCGCGGTCAGCCGCCGGAACCGGGAGTCCACGCAGGCCAGCTCGCGGATGAACAGCATCGGCGTCAGGCCGCTGGTCGCGCTGGGCGGGCTGCCGATGGGCGCCAGCTCGCCGATCAGGATCTGCGCCCCCGGGTCGGCGGCCTTGATCGCCGGGTAGGCGGCGTTGAGCAGGTTGCGGTACTGGTGGGGCGCCGAGGGGGTGCAGGCCCGGCCCACGCACGTGAACTGGGGAGCCAGGAACACCCGCTGGTTGGGCTCGGACCCGACCAGGTAGCGGTCGACCCGCGTGCCGTAGCGCCGGGCCAGCGCGCTCGCGAACTGGGCGTAGCGCCGGGGGTTGGGCCGCCACGACTTGACGTCGACCGCGGGCTGCAGGCTGGCCCAGCGCGGGCCCGACTGGTTGACCGTGAGCATGATCCGCAGGCCGTTGCGCCGGACTGCCTCGACCGCGGCATCGAGCTGGCCCCAGTTGTAGCCCGGGCTGCTCGGGTTGGACGGGTCGAACCCGGCCGGCATCGTGGGCGACGCCGTGGCGGGCGAGATCGCGTCCCAGAAGGCCTGGATGCGCACGTAGTCCACCCCGATGGCGCGCCACGTCGCCGCGACCTGCGCCGCCATCGGGCCGAAGACGACGTTGGTGTCCTCGATGCCGACCTCGGGGTTGGCCGCGCTGGCCACCGGCGTGGTCGCGGTCCCGCCGGTGGTTCCGGCCCCGGGGGAGGTGCCGCCGGTCTGGCCGCCGCCGCCTCCACCGCTCGGCGGCGGAGCCGTCCCGCCGCCGCCGTTGGCCGGCGGGCACGTGAGGCCCGGGACGCACGGCGACTGCCCCCCGGCCGGCGCGGCGACCGCGAGGGCCGCCAGGGCGGTCGCGATGGGGGCGATGGCGCGGGCGATGGCCGGCCGATTCATAACAAAGCCCCAAGACCCCACGGCCGGCGGGAGTTGCGCCGGCCCCGTGCTAGGGTCGCCGCGCGGCCGAGATCTCCCTGCTAACAGGGAGGTTCGGCCCGTTGCGCATGGCCCTCCGACGTCTCCTCCTCACGCTGCTCGTGCCCGTGGCCGCCGCCCTGGCGGTGTGGGCCGTCGTGCCGCTGTCGTCGGGCGCGCAGTCGGCCGGCGAGCTGCAGGAGGAGATCGACGAGAAGCGCTCGGCCGAGAGCCGGCTGGAGGCCGACGCCGCGACGTTCGAGCGGATCGCGGCGCGGCTGGCACGCCAGGTCGCGCTGATCGAGCGCCGCCGGGCGCAGGTCCAGGCCGAGCTCGACGCCAACCAGGCCCGGCTGGCCCGGATCAAGGCGACCCTGCTGCGCGAGCGCCGCCGGCTGGCCCAGCTCAGGGCCCGGCTCGCCTTCA
>DATLOP010000354.1:0-5284 GCA_035536255.1 Solirubrobacteraceae bacterium | reverse complement strand
GTCCACGATCGCCGGCCAGACGTGCGCGGCCGGAGTCGCCGGCTGGGACGGCTCAGAGACGCCCGACGACCTCGTCAAGCGAGCCGACGCCGCCCTCTACGAGGCCAAGAAGCAGGGCCGCGACCAGGCGATCGCCGCGCGCTAGGTCTTCGCGCGGCCAGTGCGGCGGGTGGGACTCGAACCCACAAGCCCTCTCGGGCACCGGGACTTGAATCCGGCGCGTTTGCCAAGTTTCGCCACCGCCGCGGGTGACGGGTGAAGCCTACGCCGTGGCCGTGCGGCCGCCGGTCTCCTGGTATCCCATGCCCGGCTCGTAGTGCTGGCCGTCGGGGACCTCGACCTCGACGTTCCAGGCCTGCTGGAAGCCGCGCATGGAGAAGCCGATCAACAGGATCTGCACGGGGACGATCAGGAGCGTGATCAGGCCGAGGATGCTCTCGTCGAGCGCCGGCGACGTGAAGCCGTCCTTGTCGCGGTCGAACCACTCCGGGCCCGCGATGCCGGCGAAGATGCCCATGAGGATGGCCAGCGCCGCGGCGAGCGGCAGGACGCCGCGGTTCCAGCGCGCGACGTAGTAGGCCATGACCACGTAGACGAGGATCCAGCCGATCAGGACGAGCTCCATCCCCGCCAGCTTGGACCACCCGCCGAGCAGGACGACCGCCATCAGCCCGGCGGACACGAGCAGCAGCAGGATCACCACGGCCTTCGTCGCCTTCGACGAGGCTTTGTGCTGGTTGGGGTGCTCGATGTGGTACCCCTCCCGGATCTCCACGCCTGGACGCGCCATCCTGTAGCGCAACATACAAGCTCGACCAGGCGAGCGCAGCAGTAGCCGGCGGGCGTGGCGGAACGGTAGACGCTCCGGCCTTAGGAGCCGGTGGGCCTGACGGCCCGTGGGGGTTCGAATCCCTCCGCCCGCACTGGAGCGGTCAGGGCCAGGCCGAGGCCACGGCGGGGCTGCGGAACGCGCCGCCGAGCCCGCTCTCGCCGCCCGTCCCCAGCCGGCGCATGAACAGGCGATCGGCCGCCGCCGGCGGGTTGCGCGCCCAGTGCGGCAGGTCGGCCGCCGGGACGGGCCGGCAGATGTAGTACCCCTGCGCCTCGTCGCAGCGCATGTCGGCCAGGAGATCGAGCGTCGGGCGGTCCTCGACCCCCTCGGCGACGACGCGCTGGCCGAGCTCGTGCGCGAGGTCGACCACCGCTTTGACCACCTTCAGGCCTCGCGAGCGGCGGACCGCGACGTGGCGCAGAAAGGAGCGGTCGATCTTCAGCTCGGCGATGGGGAACTGCAGCAGGCGGCTGAGCGAGGACTCGCCGGTGCCGAAGTCGTCCAGCGAGACGGTGACGCCCGTGGCCACCAGGTCGCGCAGCACGGCGGCCGCCCGGTCGGGGTCCTGGAGGATGGCCGTCTCGGTGATCTCCAGCACGAGCGCCTCGGACGGGACTTCCCACCGCTCCAGCGCCGCGCCCACCGACGCCGGCCAGGACTCGTCGATCAGGCTGGCCGAGGCGACGTTCACGGCCACGGTGAGCGGCGCTCCCTCGCGCCGCCAGGCCGTGGCCTGGGCCAGCGCGACGTCGAGGACGTACACGGCCAGGTCGCCGAGCACCTCGTGGTGCTCGAGGCCGAGCAGGAAGTCGCCGGGGGCGAGCAGGCCGCGCTGGGGATGGCGCCAGCGCACGAGCGCCTCGACGCCGGCCACCCGCTCCGCGTCGATCCGGAGCTTGGGCTGGTAGTGGACCTCGAGCTGGTCCTCGCTCAGCGCCGCGCGCAGATGCCGCGCCGGCGGAGAGCGTCGGGGGCTGAGGGCGAAGCGCCCGGTAGGGGGAAGTCGGCCGCGCACGGGCGAAGGATTCGTCGGCCGTCGTGCACGTTCTGCCCGACGAAGACACGTACGGGCCCCTGCCAGAGGCGCCCGACGACCGCTCAGGACCGGTTGATCATAGCGCGCCAGTTGGCCCGCACGAGCCGGCGGTCGCGGACGGCCGCCGCGAGCCCGAGCAACGCGAGCGCGCTCCCCGACGCCAGGCCCGCGCCCACCAGGACGTCGCGGGGGCCCAGCAGCGCCGCGGCCGGCGCCGTCAGCGCGAGGGAGACCGGGATCAGGGCGGTGGAGGCCAGCCAGTCCAGGCTCGACACGCGACCGAGCAGGCGCTCCGGGACCGCGCGCTGGAGCAGGGCGCCCCAGGCGATCGCGCCGACGGTCATGGCGCCGTGCACGACGACGCTGACCGCCACCGCCTCGCCGACCGAGCCAGCCAGCCCCCAGCCGGCGATGGCCAGCGCGCCCACGGCCCAGGAGACGTACACGGTGCGCAGCGGCGGTCCGGGCAGGCCGAGCTGGCCGACGGCCAGCGCGGCGGCCAGCGCCCCGGCGCCGCCGGCGGCCAGGATCAGCCCGAGCGCGCCGGCCCCCGCGCCGAGCTCGTGCTTGACCACCCACGGCAGCAGGACCGTCACCGGCCCGTAGAAGCCGAGCAGGCCGATCGCGGCGGCCGCCAGGGTGCTCCACAGCCACGCGCGCTCGCGCACGTAGCGCACCCCTTCGGCCAGCTCGGCGCGCCAGACGCGCGCGGCGCTCGCGGCCGGCACCCGGGCCACGCGCATCAGGCCGATCGCCACCGCGCACGCGGCGAAGGTCGCGGCGTCGACGAGCAGGGCGCCGCCCGCGCCCACGAGCGCCACGAGCAGTCCGCCCGCCGCGGGCCCGGCCAGGCGCAGCGCGAGCGGCCGGACCGACTGCTCGAGCGCGTTGGCCGCCACCAGCTCCTCGCGCGCCACCACCTGGGGCACCAGGGCGATGAACGCCGGGGCGGCGAACGCCTCGGCCACGCCGTAGGCCACCACGAGGGCGGCCACCATCCACAGCTCCAGCGCCCCGAGGACGGACAGGAGCCCCAGCGTCCCGATCGCCGCGGCGCGCACCAGGTCGGCGGCGATCAGCAGCCGGCGGCGATCGTGACGGTCGGCGACGATCCCCGCCCAGGGCAGGAACGCCAGCTGGGGGAGGGTCCAGGCCAGGCCGACGGCGGCCAGGGCGCTCGCGGCGCCCGACAGCTCGTAGACCTGCCACGCCAGCGCGACGGCGTAGATCCCGTCGCCGGCCAGCGAGAGCCCGGTGCCCACCCACAGCAGCGCGAAGTCGCGGCGGGCCAGCGGCGCGAGGAAACGCGGCCGCCGGCCAGCCTTCGACGAGCGGTCAGCCCCAACGGATGATGGACATGTCATCTCCTTCTCTCTTCGGGTTCACAGCGCCGCCGGACCGGCGACGAAGACGAGCTTTCGGTGGACGTCCTCGTCCGGGTCGTCCACGAGGTGCGCGCCGCGGGCCACGCCGCGGACGTCGAGCGCGCGCATCCCGGCGCGCGCGCACGCGGCCTCGACGGTCGCGCGCGGGTGGTGGCGCTGGGTGTGGCGGCTGGTCGCGTGCAGCCGTCCCCGGGACACGCGGACGTCCAGCACGGCCGAGCAGACGCCGCCGGGCTCGACGTCCGGGCTGCCCTCGCCGCGCCACT
Organism: Solirubrobacteraceae bacterium; assembly: GCA_035536255.1. Taxonomy (GTDB): domain Bacteria; phylum Actinomycetota; class Thermoleophilia; order Solirubrobacterales; family Solirubrobacteraceae; genus AC-38. The sequence goes on along the minus strand of DATLOP010000354.1, from coordinate 1,765 downwards.
CGAACACGGTCTGGCCGGACTCCACGACGAAGTCCTCCGCGAACGTCTCGCGGTACGTGCGCAGCGAGTTGACGTCGAAGATGGCCAGCCCGCCGCGTCGCAGCGCTCCGGCGATCGAGCGCAGCGCGGCGGTCAGCTCGGACTCGGTGAGCAGGTAGTTGAGCCCGTCGTCCAGGCAGGTGACGAGGTCGAAGGCGCGCCGCCAGGGCAGCGCGCGCATGTCGGCGACGACGACGCGCGCGGCGTCGGCCTGGCCGAGCTTGCCCCGGGCGCGCTCGACCATCCGCGGCGAGATGTCGCACCCGGTGACGTCATAGCCGCGCTCGAGCAGCGGCAGGAAGCTCTTGCCGGTCCCACACCCGACGTCGAGCACGCGGCGGCCGGTCAGGCCGTGCTCGAGGGCCAGCGCCTCCACCTGCTCGAGGACTCGGTCGTGCTCGTAGTCCGCGGTGTAGCGGTCGTAGAACGGGGCCAGGACCTCGTAGGCGGGGAGCGCCGAGGGGGTGGGGTGGCAGTTCGCTGCCGGGGAGCGGGCGACGGACGGCTCCATCGACCACTGAGACCGAAATTTGCTCAAAAAGGTTTCAGTAGAGGAGAATTCCCGATCATTCCCCCGCTGCCGGAACCCGACTGGGACTGGCGCTTCGTGCGCTCGCGCTGCCTGCGCGAGGCGCGGCGCGTCCTGCGCGACGGCGACGACGCCGAGGAGGCGGTCCAGGAGGCGATGGCGCGGGCCTGGCGGCGGCGGCGCGCGTGCGCCAATCCCGAGGCGCCGCTGGGCTGGCTGCTGCAGATCACTCGCAACGAGGCCCTGCGGGTGCTCGAGGGCCGCACGCGCCGCGCCGACCGGGAGGTCGCCACGCCGGTCGAGCCCGAGCACCCCGGCGAGGACCCCTTCGACGCCCTGCTCGCGCGCCTGGACACCCGCTCGGCGCTGGCCGGCCTGCGACCCGAGGAGCGAGCCCTACTGCACCTGCGCTACCGTCACGACCTGACCCAGGCCGAGATGGCCCGTCGACTCGGTCTGCCCGAGGGGACGGTTAAGGTCAAGCTGCATCGGATCCGAAAGAAACTGAAGAATGGCTGGCCCGAAGAAGACGACCAAGCGTCGCGACGAGATCCTTGACTCGCGCCTGGTCAAGATGCTCTCCCACCCCCTGCGGGTCCGGATCCTCGCCATCCTCGAGCAGCGGGTGGCCAGCCCGAGCGAGATCGCGCAGGAGCTGGACGCCTCCCTGGGCGTGGTGAGCTACCACGTCCGGCGGCTCGAGGCGCTCGGGATGATCAAGCTGGTGCGCAAGACGCCCCGCCGCGGGGCCATCGAGCACTACTACCAGGCCGACGCCAAGCACCACATCCCCGACCAGGCGTGGGCCAAGGTGCCCGAGATCGTCAAGCAGGCGATGGCGGGCGCGACGCTCGGCGAGCTCAGCGCGCAGGTCAACGCCGCCGCCGCCGAGGGCGGCTTCAGCGCCGACGACGCCCACCTCAGCCTGACCAAGCTCGTGCTGGACGAGAAGGGCTGGCACGCGATCGCCGCCGAGCTGGCGCGGGCGCTGGAGCGGATCGACCGCATCAGCGCCGAGAGCCTGGAGCGCCTGCGCAAAGGCGACCACCAGGACGAGCGCGAGGCCATGGTCGCCATGCTCCTGTTCGAGAGCGCGAAGGTGGCCCCGGCGCGGCCCGCGCGCGACGGCGCCCGCAAGCGCTCGCGCAGCCGCGCCCGCGCGTAGACCCTCGCTACGATGGTCCCCGCTCGGGGGCA
>DATLOP010000353.1:0-8735 GCA_035536255.1 Solirubrobacteraceae bacterium | reverse complement strand
TGGCCGGCGTCGACCGTGCCGGGCGTCCCGGCGACGGCCGCCACGGGACGCACGGTGGCCGCGGTGAGGGCCACGGTCGCGGTCGCCTGGGCCCCGTCGTCGTCGGTCACGCGCAGCCGGACCGACCGCGTGCCGCCGGTGGAGTAGCTGCGCGTGGCGCTCGGGACGGCACCGGTGTCGGTCTCGAAGCTGCCGTCGCCGTCGAGGTCCCACTCGTAGCGGGCGATCGTGCCGTCGGCGTCGCTGGACGCGCTCGCGTCGAAGGCGACGGGGCGCTGCAGGGAGACCGGGTTGGGCGTCGCGGTGAACGAGGCGACCGGGGCGAGGGTCACCGAGACCGAGCGCGTGGTCGTCTCCACGGCTCCGTGCTCGTCGGTCACGCGCAGCCCGACCGTGACGTCGCCGGCCGCCGGGAACGCGTGCTGCGCCGTAGGCGCGGTCCCGCCGTCGACCTCGTAGGTCCCGTCGCCGTCGAAGTCCCACTCGTAGCGGGAGATCGCGCTGTCGGGGTCGGTCGAGCCGCCCGCGTCGAAGGTCATCGCGCTCCCGGCGAGCACCGGGGCGGGGTGCGTGAACGCCGGCACCGGCGGCCGGTTGCGGACCACCACGTCGAGCGTGTCCACCGCGCCGGCGCCGTCCTCGTCGGTCACCCGCACGCCGACCGTGCGCGTGCCGGGGCTGCCCCACTGCGCCGTGATCGTGGGCTCCGGCCCGCCGTTGCGCTCGAAGGCGCCGTCACCGTCGAGGTCCCACTCGTAGCGCTCGAGCGGCGCGCCGTCGGGATCGCTGGAGCCCGAGGCGTCGAGGACCGTGTCCTGGCCGGTCAGCGGCGACGCCGGGGAGGCGTCGAGCGCGGCCACCGGGGGGTCCGTGACCGACACCTGCATGGTGCGCGTGCCGGTGTCGCCACGGTCGTCGGTGACCCGCAGGGCGACCGGGTGGCGGCCGCGGACGGGGAAGCTGGTCGTCGGCGAGACGCCCGTGGCGTCGTCGTACTGGCCGTCGTCGTCGAGGTCCCACTCGTAGGAGACGATGGAGCCGTTGGGATCGCTGGAGCCGGAGGCGTCGAGGGTGAGCGTCTGGCCCGGCAGGACCGGGGACGGGCTGGCCTCGAAGAACGCGACCGGCTTGCCGTCGCAGACCGCGGTGCGCACGTCCAGGCCCCAGGCGTTGAGCTCGCCCTCGTCGGTGCCGAGCTCGTCGGTGACGCGCAGCTTCCACTCCCCCTGGGCCTCCTCGCCGGCCAGGTTGGCCAGGGGCTCCTGCGGACGGTAGGTCCCGGTGAAGGGCGGGGCGGCGCTGCGGATCGACTGGGTTGCGGCGTCCGAGAAGACGGTGCCGGCGAAGTCGTCGCGCTCGTCGCCGCGGGCGCTGACCAGAACGACCGAGGCGCCGCTGGGCGCCACCAGCTCGATCGTCACGTCCCCGGCCGAGGTGTGCGTCAGATCGCCCACGCGCACCTGCAGGTCCTTCACGCGGCCGGCGCCCGTCACGGTGAGCGCCGACTCGACGGGCGTCAGGTCGGTCACCGGCTTGGGGACGTCGGCGCTCTCGTAGGAGGCGAGCGGCCCCGGGCCGCCCGTGCTGATGCGGAAGGGCACCTGGGCCTCCCCCTGGTCGGCGCCGACCCTGAGGCTCATGTCGTACGCGGCGCCGCAGTCCGCGTCCGACGAGACCATCCACGCGTAGGGCGGGGTGTTGTCGGCCTCCTCGCCAAAGGCCATGTCGGGGTAGCTCGACGCGCGCTGCAGGGCGATCAGCTGGATCTCGTCCTCCGATACGAAGCCCGTGACGTTCGTCAGGCTCGGGGTGAGCGAGTCGGCGTGGCGGATGCGCTCCGTGAGCTCGAACGTCTCCCCCGGGCCGACCACGCCGTCTCCGTCGCCCTCGACCTCGGAGATCGTGGCCCGGACATGCTCGACGGCGAGCTGGGCGCTGGCGCCGGCGGGCAGCGCGCCCAGCGCCGCGGCGGCGGTGAGCGCGACGGCGAGGGCGCGCAGGCGCGCGCGCGCAGTTGGAGGGCCGGGGACCATGGCCCTCCTCTCATCGGCCTGTGGCCAGGCGAACGTGAACCGCGGCGCCGGGGCCCGATCAGGCGTCCACGCCGGGCTCGGGCGTGGACTCGCCGGCCCAGTGCGCCTGGGCGTCGTGCTCGGGGATGAAGCGTCCGCTGCCCTCGCACCAGGGGCAGTCGGCCTCGCGGGGCTCGCCGCCCAGGGCGGAGATCACCTTCCCGGTGCCGCGACAGGCCCGGCACTCGCCGGGATCGAGCGTGTCTTCGCGCGCCATCGCCGCGCGAGCGTAGCGCTACTTGATCTCGTCGTAGACCTTGAACATCGGCAGGTACATCGAGATGACGATGAACCCGACCATCCCGCCGACGACGATGATCATCGCCGGCTCGAGGATCGAGGTGATGGCCTTGACGGCGGCCTCCACCTCCATCTCGTAGAAGTCCGCCACCTTCGACAGCATCGTGTCCAGCGCGCCGGTCTCCTCGCCGACGGCGATCATGTCCACCACCATCGCCGGGAACACGGGGACGTCCTTGAGCGGCGCGGCGATCGTCCCGCCGCGCTTGACGCTCTCGGTCACGTCGGCCATCGACTGCTCGACCATCGCGTTGCCGGCGGTCTTCCCGGTGATCTCGATCGCGGACAGGATGGGCACGCCGGAGGAGATCAGCGCGGAGAACGTCCGCGACCAGCGGGCCAGCGCGACCTTCTGCACCGTGTCGCCGATCTTCAGCGGCACGCGCAGCTTGAAGCGGTCCCACTGCGGCCGGCCCCAGGAGGACTTCTTCCAGGCCAGAAAGCCCCAGACGGCCGCGATGAACAGGCCGAGGACGAGGTACCAGCGGCCGGTGAGGAAGTCCGAGGCGCCGACCGTGAGCTTGGTCAGGGCGGGCAGCTCGCCGTCGAACTCGTCGAAGATCTTGGCGAAGACGGGCACGATGAAGGCCACGAGGGCCAGCATCACCACCGAGGCGAACGTCACGACGACCGCCGGGTAGATCATCGCGGCGCGAACCTGGCGGCGCAGCGAGTCCTCCTTCTCCAGCTGGTCGGCGATGCGCATGAGGGACTCCTCGAGCATCCCGCCCGTCTCCCCCGCGCGGATCATCGACACGAACAGCGGGCCGAAGACCTTGGGATGGCGACCCAGGGCGTCAGAGAGCGGCAGCCCGGCCTCGACGTCCTTGCGCACCGCGACGAGCGTCTCGCGCAGCAGCTTGCCCTGCGTCTGCGCCTCGAGCACGTTGAGCGCCCGCAGGATCGTCATGCCCGACGAGATCATCGTCGAGAGCTGGCGCGTCATCACCGACAGGTCGCGCAGCTTCACGCGCTCCATGAAGGCGATGTTGATCTCCTTGGACTTCGACTTGGAGTCGATGTCCAGGACGATCAGCCCGCGCTCCTTGAGCTGCTGGGTGACGGCCTGCTTGGACTCGGCCTCGACCTCCCCGCGCGCCGGGGCGCCGGTGAGGTCCATCGCCTTGAAGAGGTACGTCTCCACTAGGCGGCGATCGGAACCGCGCCGAGCAGGCGGCGCAGCTCGTCGGGGGTGTTGGAGCGCTGCTCGGCGAGCTGGCGCGTGATCTTGCCCGCGCGCACGAGCGCGACCAGCGAGGCGTCCATCGTCTGCATCCCGGCCGACGCGCTGGTCTGGAGCACCGAGTAGATCTGGTGCGTCTTGCCCTCGCGGATCAGGTTGCGGATGGCCGGCGTGGGCACGAGGACCTCGCTGGCCAGCACGCGGCCCGAGCCGTCGGCCGTGGGCAGCAGGGTCTGGGTGATGATCCCCTGCAGGGCCACCGACAGCTGCACGCGGACCTGGTGCTGCTGGTGGGGCGGGAAGACGTCGATGATGCGGTCGATCGTCTGCGGCGTGTCCTGCGTGTGCAGGGTGGCGAAGACGAGGTGGCCGGTCTCGGCCGCGGTCAGCGCGGTGGAGATCGTCTCCAGGTCGCGCATCTCGCCGACGAGGATGACGTCGGGGTCCTGGCGCAGCGCGCCGCGCAGCGCCTCCGAGAAGGACTGCGCGTCGGAGCCCAGCTCGCGCTGGTTGACCAGGCACTTCTTGTGCTGGTGGAGGAACTCGATCGGGTCCTCCACGGTCATGATGTGCTCCTCGCGCGTCTCATTGATCTCGTTGATGATCGCGGCGAGCGAGGTGCTCTTTCCCGAGCCCGTGGGGCCGGTGCACAGCACGAACCCGCGCGGCTTGCGCGCCAGCTCGTGGACGATCGGCGGCAGGCCCAGCTCGTCGATCCCGAGGATCTGCGCCGGGATCAGGCGGAAGGCCGCGCCGATGGCGCCGCGCTGGAAGTAGGCGTTGACGCGGAAGCGCGCGCGGCCGGGGATGGCGTAGGCGAGGTCCACCTGCCAGTCCGTCTCCAGGCGCTGGCGCTGGTCGTTGTTGAGGATCGAGTAGACGATCTCCCGCGTGTCGGCGGCGGTGAGGCGCGGGAAGTCCTCCAGCGGGGTCAGGCGACCCCGGGTCCGGATCGTCGGAGGAGCGTCCGCGGCGATGTGCAGGTCGGAGGCGCGGCGCTCGAGCACCTCCAGGAGTACGTCTGCGAAGTCGAAGTTCATGCTCGTCCTTATCGGCAGATCAACCGGAGTCCGACACCCGGGCCACTTCGGCGATGGAAGTGCGCCCCTGACGGACCTTCTCGAGGCCGTCGTCGCGCAGCCGGCGCATCCCCTGCTCGATGGCCACGGCGGCGATGCGATCGGCCGATGCGCGCTCGATGATCAGCTCGCGGATCTCGGCCGAGACCTTCATGACCTCGTACAGGCCGGTCCGGCCCTTGTAGCCGCTCTGGCCGCAGCGCCCGCACCCGGCGGGCTCGTAGGCCTCGATGTCGAAGCTGGCGCTGTAGCCGTTCTCCTGGAGGACCGCGGCGGAGATCAGCGTGCGCTTCTTGCACGTCGAGCACAGCGTGCGCGCCAGGCGCTGGGCGACCACGCAGTCGATCGCCGAGGCGACCAGGAAGGGCTCGATGCCCATCTCCAGCAGCCTCGTCACCGCGCTCGGCGCGTCGTTGGTGTGAAGCGTGGAGAGGACGAGGTGGCCGGTCAGCGCGGACTCCACGGCGATCTTGGCCGTCTCGGAGTCGCGGATCTCCCCCACCATGATCACGTCGGGGTCGGCGCGCATCATCGAGCGCAGCCCGGTGGCGAACGTCAGGCCGGCCTTCGGGTTGACCTGGACCTGGGTGATCCCGTCGACCTGGTACTCGACGGGGTCCTCGATCGTGATGATGTTCTTGTCCAGGGTGTTGATCGTCTGCAGGGCGGCGTAGAGCGTCGTGCTCTTGCCGGAGCCGGTCGGGCCGGTGGCCAGGACGGCGCCGTGGGACTGGCGGAAGGCGTCCTCGTAGCGCTCGCGGGAGTCCGGCGCCATCCCAAGCTTGTCGAGGTCGACGACGGACGAGTCCTTGTCCAGGATGCGCATGACCACCGACTCGCCGTGGACGCTGGGGAGCGTCACCACGCGCACGTCGATGTGCTTGGCGTCGATGTTCAGCCCGACGCGGCCGTCCTGCGGGATGCGCCGCTCGGAGATGTCGAGGTCGGCCATGATCTTGATGCGCGAGATCACGCCGCGAACCATGCGCCGCGGGACGGTGGCCGAGCTGGCCAGCACGCCATCGATGCGGAAGCGCACGCGCATCTCCTCGCCGGCGGGCTCGAAGTGGATGTCCGACGCTCCCTGCTCGACCGCCTGGGCGACGATCGAGTGGACGAGCTTGATGACCGGCGCGTCGTCGGCCGACTCGCGCAGGTCGAGGACCTCGGCCGGCCGCTCCTCTTCCTCCTCCGCCCCGACCGCCGAGACGACCTCGTCGAGGCGGTTCAGGCGGGTCATGAGGGCCGCGACGTCCTCGCGCGAGGCGACGGCCGGGCGGACCTCCAAGCCGGTCATGATCGCGATGTCGTCGACGGCCAGGACGTTGCTGGGGTCGACCATCGCCACGAGCACCGTGCGCTCGTCCACGAACGACACCGGGACGGCCTCGTAGCGCTTGGCCGCGGCCGCGTTGATCAGGTTGGCCGCGCCCATGTCGACGGCGAGGACGTTGAGGTCGACGTGGTCGAGGCCGTAGCGCTCGGCGACCGCGCGGGCGAGCTGGTCGGCGTTGAGCGCCCCCTGCTCCTGGAGGAGCTGCTCGGGCGTGCACCCGGCGCTGCGGGCGGCCTCGATGGCGGCGTCGACGGCCTCGCGGCCGGCGAAGCCCATGTCCACGATGACGTCGGTCAGGAACCGCCCGGAGCCGCCGCGGCGGGTGGGCGGCGTGATGCCCGTGGGCTTCTCGCTCGGGGCAGGCTGGCGCGCGAGGGAGCCCTCGCTCGGGGGTGGCCCGTCGGTGACGGTCCGCAGGTGTGGCCGGTTCTCGGAGTCCATGGCAGACGACGCAGTGCTACCTCCGGCTCTATCGGGCGTGGAAGCCGAGAACTGAAGCTCACGACCGCGCGGCGGCACGCATGTCGGCGAGCGGCGCGGGTGCCCCGGTCCAGCGCTCGAAGCTCAGCGCGCCCTGGCGCACGAGCACCTCGAGTCCGTCGACGGTGCGCGCGCCGGCCCGGCGCGCCTCGCGGACGAGCGGCGTCTCGCCGTCTCCGTAGGCGAGGTCGACGACGGTCGCCCAGGCGCCCGCCGGCAGGCCGTGGCCGGCCGGGATGCAGCTCACGAGGAGGTCCCCGCCGTTCAGCTCGGGTGTCGTCTCCACGTCCAGCTCACGCGCCAGGCGCTCGGCCCGTTCCGGGGTCCGGTTCCACACCCTCACCGCGGCGCCGCCCTCGCGCAGCGCCCAGACGACGGCGCGGGCGCTGCCCCCCGCCCCGAGCACGGTGGCGACCATCCCGCCCGGGTCCTCGCCCAGCGCGGCGAGGAAGCCGGGCGCGTCGGTGTTGTCGGCCTCGATGGCGCCGTCCGGGGCGAAGGTGAGCGTGTTGGCGGCGCCGATCGCCTGCGCCGTGGGCGTCGCGCGCGTGGCCGCCGCGAGCGCCGCCTCCTTGTGGGGGATGGTCACGTTGGCGCCCGCGAACCCGGCGCCGGGGAGTGCCGCGATCGTCGCGGCCAGCAGCTCCGGCGGCACGGGGAGCCGCTGGTAGCGCCATCCGGTCAGGCCGGCCGCGGCGTAGGCGGCCTCGTGCATCTCGGGCGAGCGGCTGTGGGCGACCGGCCAGCCCAGCACGCCGGCGCGCTGCCCGCTCAACAGTCGACGGGCGAGCCGCCCTGCCGCTGGCGCGCCTCCTCGTAGCGCTGGACGGCGCGCTGGAACTCGGCGTCGGTCCGCGTGAAGGCGTGCTCGCCGTTGGCGCAGGGCTTGACGACGAAGTAGAGGTAGGTCGTGCGCGCGGGGTTGGCGGCGGCGCGGATCGACGCGAGGCCCGGATTGCCGATCGGCGTCGGGGGAAGGCCCTGGCGCAGGCGCGTGTTGTACGGGGTGTCGCGCTCGAGCTCGGACATCCGCAGCGGGCGCTGCCAGTTGTCGAGCTGGTAGCGGATCGTGGCGTCGATGCCCAGGGGGATGCTCTGGTTGAGGCGGTTGTAGATGACCGAGGCGATCAGGCGGCGGTCCTTGGGGACGCCGGCCTCGCGCTCGACCATCGAGGCGATGATCAGCACGTCGTAGGCCGTGAGCTTCTTGGTCCGCGCGTAGGCCAGGTCGACCCGGGCGAACTCCTGGCGGAAGTTGGCCAGCTGCTTGGCGACGAGGTCGGAGACGGGGGCGCCCTGGCGCACCTTGTAGGTGGCGGGGAAGAGGAAGCCCTCCTTGGTGGTCACGCTGCGCGGGGCGCCGAACTGCTGCGGGCGCAGGGTGGTGGCGCGGCGCGCGGCGGCGGCGTAGCTGCCCCGCAGGCTCGTGCGCCGCAGGAGGCGGTTGGCCTCGGTGATCGTGCGGCCCTCGGTGATCGTGATGTCGGTGGTCTTCGGCGGCGGCGGGCCCTTGGTCAGCGCGGCCAGCGCGTCGCCGTAGGACGTGTCGGCGGCGAGGCTGTAGTTCCCCGGCTTGATGTCGCTCGTCCCCTCGAGCTTGGCGCGCAGCTTGAAGAAGAAGGCGCTGGAGACGACGCCGCGCTCGGCCAGGATGTCCCCGGCCTGGCTGACCCCGGCGCCTCGCGGGATCGACACCCGAACGGAGTCGCCCCCGTCGCCGTGCAGCGGCTGGAAGAGCTGCAGGGCGAAGAAGCCGACGGCGAGGATCGCCACGACGGCCGCGAGCAGGAAGGCCAGCGGCCAGCGCCGCGCCCGGCCCGGGGCCGCGGGACGCCCGGCCGGCTCGCGCCCGGGCCGCCGCGGCCGCAACGGCCGCCGCGGAGGGGGCGTGTCCACGGCGGACCAGTCCTCGGCCACGTCGTCGTCGAAGAGGATCGAGGGGGCGTCGGCGGGCGCCGTTGACTCCGGGCGCGAGGGCGACGGCGGCGAGAGCGGGGACGGAGCCGGCCGAACCTCCGTCTCGAGACCGCCGCGAGCGCCCGCCGGCGATGGAGCCTCTGGACGCACGGGTGCCGGGGCGGGCGGCGGCGGGGCCGCCTCGCGGGTCGCCGGCGGCGGCGCTGGGGGCGGAGAAACCTCCGGCGCGCTGTCGCGGGTCAACGGCGGCGACGATGGCGGCGGAGAGACCTCCGGCTCGCTGTCGCGGGTCAACGGCGGCGGCGATGGGGGCGGCGGCGGGGACGCCGCCGGCGGGCTCTCGCTGGTCGCCGGCGGCGGAGACGCCT
>DATLOP010000352.1:0-8921 GCA_035536255.1 Solirubrobacteraceae bacterium | reverse complement strand
GGCGCCCGCCTCCAGCGTGGCCCCCGGCTCGGCCTCGCGGCGCACGAGCGCGAGCGCGATCGTCCCGTGGCGCGGGGACTCGGCCACCGTGCCGACGCGCCCGACCGTCCGCCCGTCGAGGCGCAGCTCGTCCCCGGTCGCCGCCGGGCCCGCCAGCCGCAGGCCGCGCAGGTGGCGGTTGGGCTTGCCCCTGTAGAACAGCCGCGCCACCGTCTCCTGGCCCACGTAGCAGCCCTTGGTGAACGAGACCGCGCGCTCGTTGAGCCCCGCCTCCTGCGGGATCGTCGAGTCGTCGAGGTCCACCCCGTAGCGCGGGCGGCCGCGCTCGACGCGCAGCGCCTCCAGGGCCCCCTCGGACACCGGCACCGCGCCGCGCTCGCGCAGCGCCTGCGCCACCGCCTCGGTCCGCTCGGCGTCGCACAGCACCTCGACGCCCACGTCGGTCGCCACGAGCCGCACCGGGACGCCCGCGATCTGCGCCGCGACGTGGGCGTGCTCGATCGCGGGCGGTGACGGCTCGCCCGCGATCTCCCGCGCGCGCGGGCCCGCGAGCGACAGCAGCCCGGTCTGCAGGGTGCGCTTGTGGATCTCGACGTCGTAGCCGATGCGCCCGCGCCACAGCACGTTGAAGACCTCCTGGAGCGCCGAGCGCTCGGTGTCCAGCAGCAGCTCGCCGTCCTCGGTGCGCAGGACGCGCAGGTCGCCGAGCATCTTGCCCTTGGGCGTCAGCACGGCGGCGTAGCAGCCGGTGCCGGGCTCGAGCGCCTCGACGTCGTTGGTCACCAGGCCGTTGAGGAACTCGGCGGCCCCCGCGCCGGCCAGCGCCAGCTTGCCGCGCTCGGAGCGGTCGACCATCCCGGCCCCCCGGTCGAGGGCCTCGCGCTCGTCGGTGGCAGCAGGCGAGGTGGCCATGCCTCAAGGATGGCAGCGCGAGAGGTTTAGGTATGCCATAATCCAAGTTGTGGCATCGTTGACTCGTCGCCGGCTGCTGGGAGGGCTGGCCCCGCTCGTGGGGGCCGCGGCGGCGGCGCGGCTGGCCGGCGTCCCCGCTCCCGCCGGCGCGGCGCGACACGAGCACGGCACCGACACCGCCGCCGGCTCGGCGCCCGGGCACACCGGCGACCACGCCGCCTTCCGCCGCGGCGGGCGCGTCGACCACCGGGCCAACGGGTTCGACCCGCACGCGATCCTGCGCGACTTCGACGAGGGCAGGGTCCGCCGCGAGGGCGGGCGCACGGTGCGCGAGTGGACGCTGATCGCGCAGGACAAGTCGATCGAGGTCGCGCCCGGCGTGCACTACGACGCCTGGACGTTCAACGGCCGCGTTCCGGGCCCGACGCTGCGCGCGAAGGAGGGCGAGCGCCTGCGCATCCGCTTTGTCAACGGCTCCGCGCATCCCCACACGATCCACTTCCACGGGATCCACTCGCCGGCGATGGACGGCGTGCCCGGGCTCGGCGCCGGCCTGCTCCAGCCGGGCGAGCGGACCGTGTACGAGTTCGACGCCGAGCCGTTCGGCGTCCACGTCTACCACTGCCACGCGCCGCCGCTGGCCTCCCACATCGCCAAGGGCCTGCACGGGATGTTCATCGTCGATCCCAAGGAGGGGCGCCCGCCGGCCGACGAGCTGGTGATGGTCATGAACGGCTTCGACACCAACTTCGACCGCTCCAACGAGGTCTACGCGGCCAACACGATCCCGTTCGCCTACATGGACGAGCCGATCAAGGTCAAGCAGGACGAGCTGCTGCGGCTGTACCTGGCCAACATGCTCGAGTTCGACCTCGTCAACTCCTACCACCTGCACGGCAACTTCTTCGAGTACTTCCCGACGGGGACGTCTCGCAAGCCGGCGGAGTTCACCGACACCGTCATGCAGTGCCAGGGACAGCGCGGGATCCTCGAGTGGCGCTTCCCCACGAAGGGCAAGTTCATGTTCCACGCCCACCAGTCCGAGTTCACGGAGCTGGGCTGGGTCGGCTTCTTCGAGGTCGTGTAGGTGGCCCCTCCGGCAACAGCCCGCACGGAACGGCGGCCGCAGATCGCCGCCAGGCTGCGTCCTCGGTCGGGGCCAGGCCGCCGGCCTTGTCCCCTCCCTGCGTCCTTGCCTGACGGCGCCTGCGACTCGCCGTTCCGCCCGGCCCGTCACCGGAGGAACCACTAGGTGGAGGCCCGGGGCGCAACCCAGGAGCGGGGGGTGCGGTTCGGCCGCGTGCCGGCGTGGGTGCTGGGGGCGCTGCCGCTGCTGCTGGCCGCGCTGGCCATCGGGGGCTTCGCGGCGCTGGGCGGGCCCGGGCTGGGCGACCGGACCGGGCCGGCGGTGGAGGAGCTGGCCTTCGAGCGCACCGTCCTGCGTCCCGGCGAGATCGTGCTGCACGTGCGCAACGACGGGCCCGACCCCGTGCGCGTGGCGCAGGTGTCGGTCAACGACGCCTTCACCCAGTTCGACATGGACGGCCAGGAGATCGGGCGCCTAGGCTCGCGCGAGATCTCCGTCGAGTACCCGTGGGTCGAGGGCGAGGCCTACGAGGTCTCCCTGCTCACCTCGACGGGGACGGCGCTCGTCCACGAGATCGACGCCGCCGTCGAGACGCCCGAGACCGACCTGTCCTTCCTCGGCCTGCTCGCGCTGCTCGGCGTGTACGTCGGCGTGATCCCGGTCGCCCTGGGCATGCTGTGGCTGCCCTTCGTCGGGCGCGTGGGGGAGGGCTGGGTGCGCGTGCTGATGGCGGTGACCGTGGGCCTGCTGGGCTTCCTGGCCCTGGACGCGACCGTCGAGGCGGTGGAGATCGCGGGCGCGGGGGCGGCCGTGCTCGGGGGCGTGGCCCTGCCGTTCGTGGGGGCGGCGCTGGCCTACCTGGCGCTCACCGGCGTAGACGCGCACCTGCGCGCGCGCCGCGGCGCCGCCCAGGCCGCGGGGGCGTCGGGCGCGACGCTGGCGCTGCTGGTCGCGGTGGGCATCGGGCTGCACAACCTCGGCGAGGGGCTGGCCATCGGGTCGGCCTACGCCATCGGCGCGCTGGCGCTGGGCGCGTTCCTGGTCGTCGGCTTCGCCATCCACAACACGACCGAGGGCCTGGCCATCGTGGCCCCGCTGGCCGGCGAGCGCCCGCCGCTGCGGCGACTGGCCGGGCTGGGGCTGATCGCGGGCGCCCCGGCGATCCTCGGCGCGTGGATCGGCGCCGTCGCCTTCAACCCCGCGCTGGCCGCGTTCATGCTGGGCGCGGGCGCCGGGGCGATCGCGCAGGTCATCGTCCAGATCGTGCCGTCGCTGCGCGACCGCGCGGGCCGCGCGCTGACGCCGGCCACCGTCGCGGGGATCGCCGCCGGCGCCGCCGTCCTGTACGCCACCGGGCTGCTGGTGACCGTGTGATGGGGCCGATCGGCCGCGAAGCCGCCGGGTCATGCGGGAGGACCGTGTGATCGCCACCCGGACCACTCCCACCGAGGCGATGGAGAACTACGTCAAGGCCATCTACGGCCTGCAGCGCCGCGCCGCCGGGCCCGTCTCCACCAACGCGCTGGCCGAGCGCCTGTCGGTCACGCCGGCCTCGGCCTCGGGCATGGTCAAGAAGCTCGCCGAGCGCGGCCTGGCCAGCCACGTGCCCTACCGCGGCGTCGAGCTGAGCCCCGCCGGCGAGGCGCTGGCGCTGGAGGTGCTGCGCCACCACCGCCTGCTCGAGCTCTACCTGGCCGAGTCGCTCGGCGTCCCGTGGGACCGCGTCCACGATGAGGCCGAGGTCCTCGAGCACGTCCTGTCCGAGGAGCTGGAGGAGCTGATCGCCACCAAGCTCGGCAACCCGACCCACGACCCCCACGGCGACCCGATCCCCACGCGCGACCTGCACATCGACGAGGTCGAGACGTCCTCGCTGGACGAGCTGGGGCCGGGGGCCAAGGGGACGTTCGTCCGCGTGTCGGACTCCGACCCCGAGATGCTGCGCTGGCTGGCCGAGCGCGGGATCGCCCCCGGCGATCGCTTCGAGGTCACCGACCGCCAGCCCTTCGGCGGCCCGCTGTTCGTGCGCTTCGGGGACGAGGTCCACGTGCTGGGGGGCGGGCTGGCCCAGGCGATGCGGATCCAGCCGCGGTGAACGAAGTCGCACGCACCACCGAGCTCCCGGCGCCCGCGGACGCGGTGTGGGCGCGGGTGACGACGCCGGAGGGCGTCAACCACGAGCTGCGGCCGTGGATGCGGATGACCGTGCCGCGGGCGGCGCGCGGGCTCACGCTGGAGGAGGTGCCGCTCAACCGCACGCTCGGGCGCTCGTGGATCCTGCTCGGCGGCGTCCTCCCGTTCGACTTCGACGCGATCACGCTGGTCGAGCGCGGCCCGGGGCGGCGCTTCCTCGAGCGCTCGCCGATGGGCTCGATGCGCTTCTGGCAGCACGAGCGGCTGGTGGAGGAGCGCGGCGAGGGCGCGTGCGCGGTCACCGACCGCCTGACGTTCGCCCCCCGGATCCCCGGCACGGACGGCCTCGTGCGTGCGATCGTGGAGCGCATCTTCCGCCACCGCCACCGCCGCCTGCGCTCGCACTTCGCCCGATAGGCTCCGGCGCGTGCGGCTGGCCGAGACCTTCCAGCAGATCGTCGACTCGCTCCCCGAGGACTGGACCGACCTCGAGTTCGACCTGCGGATCGACGACGAGCACCGCTACGTCGAGGCCGCGACGCTGCTCGCCACCTGCAACGCGCAGCCCTACTCGCGCCACGACTGGCACTGGCGCCTGCTGGTGGCCCACCAGTTCGGCCACGCCGCCGCCGCGCCGGTCGTGCGCGGGACGCTGAAGCTGCTCGACGACGCCGGGATCCGCGGCGAGCTGGCCGTCCGCGAGGTCCGCGAGGGCCGCGCCGAGGTCGAGCCCATGTGGGGACGCCCCGAGTCGGTCCGGCGCCAGATGCGCCGCATCCGCGCCCAGGGCTGAGGATGGCCGCCCGCCGACCCCCGCGCACGCGGATGACGCGCAGTACCTGCGCTGGATCTGCGTCCTCGGGTTCGCCTTTGCCTCCAGCAAAGGCTTCACCCTGCGTCCTTGCCCAGCTTGGTCCTGCGCGCCCCCGCGCACGCGCGGGCCGACGGGCGGCCATCTGATGGCCCGGGTCGTCGCGCTGGTGCCCGACCTGATGCTCGGCTCCAAGATCGTCGCGCTCCTCGAGGAGGCCGGGCACGAGGTGATCTTGAAGTCGCAGATCGAGGAGGCGGCGAGCGCCACCGGTTCGGCCGACGCGGTGATCGTGGACCTCGGGGCCGGGGTCTCGGATGCCGCGCTGGCGCTGGCCCAGGCCGACGCCTTCACCCTCGCCGTGTACTCCCACGTCGAGGCCGACGTGCGCGACCGCGCGCAGGCCGCCGGGTTCGACCGCGTGGTCCCGCGCTCGCGGTTCATCCGCGAGGGTGCGGTTCTGCTGGAGCTGCCGGCGTGATCGCGCTCGTCACCGGCGCATCGAGCGGCATCGGAGAGGCGACCGCGCGGCGGATCGCCCGCGAGCCGGGCTGGGACGTCGTCCTGGTCGCGCGCCGCGAGGAGCGCCTGCGGGCTCTGGCCCAGGAGCTGGGAGGTGCCACGGTCGTGGCGGCCGACTTGACCGACGAGGGCGCTCCGGAATCGGTCCGCCAGGCGCTCGAGCGCGAGCACGGCGGCGCCTTGCACCTGCTGGTCAACAACGCCGGCGGCGCCTGGCGCGGGCGCTTCGGCGAGTCCGGCTGGGCCAACGTCCAGCGCCACATGGAGCTCAACTTCGACGCGGTGTGCCGCCTCACCGAGGCGCTGCTGCCGCTCCTGCGCGCGAGCGCGCCGTCCTCGATCGTCAACGTGTCGAGCACCGCGGGGCGCGTGGGGCGCGGGAACTCCGGCGCCTACTCGGCGAGCAAGTTCGCGCTGGCCGGGTGGAGCGACTCGCTGTACTTCGAGGAGCGCGAGCACGGCGTCCACGTCGGGCTGGTGCTCCCGGGCTTCGTGGCCACCGAGGGCTTCCCCCAGCGCGAGCTGGTCGAGCGCCGCGCCACGCGGTGGATGGTGTCCAGCCCCGAGCGCGTGGCCGAGGCGATCTGGCAGACCGGGCCGGGCGGCCGGGCCGAGCGCTACGTCCCGCGCGCCTACGGGCTGGTGCCGGTGCTGCGGGCGGTCGCCCCGCCCCTCATCCGCCGCGCGCTGGGCGGCGGCGCGGCGGTCACGCCGAGCACCCGCGGCGACGCCGACTAGGATCCCCCGCGCGCAACAAGTCCACCGGAAAGAGGGAGAACCAATGGAAGCTCGTGGCAGGGTTCGTGACCGGACCATCGAGGAACGCGGGACGCCGGCCTACGTGGCCGAGTTCCTGGGGACGTTCCTGCTCGTGCTGTTCGTCTGCTCGGTGGTGTCCATCAACTCCGAAGGCGGCCTGCAGTTCACCGACTTCGCCGTCATCGGGCTGGTGCACGTGTTCGTGCTGGCCCTGCTCGTGTACTCGCTGGGCAACGTGTCCGGCGCCCACTTCAACCCGGCGGTCACGGTGGCGCTGACCGCGCTGCGGCGGATCGCGCCGCTGGACGCGCTGATCTACATCCTGGTCCAGCTGGCCGGGGCCGTGGCCGGCGCGCTGGTGACCAAGGTCCTGCTCGACGACGAGGGCGAGGCCGTCAACTACGGCGCCACGACCGTGTCGGAGAAGTTCCTCCAGGGCAAGCCGCTCGGGGCGGTGCTGGTCGAGGTCATCGGGACGTTCGTCCTGATGTGGGCGATCATGACCTTCGCGGTCAACGAGCGCGGGCTGCGCGACTGGGCCGGCCTGGGGATCGGCATGTCGCTGGGCCTCGCGGTCATGGTGTTCGCGCCGCTGGACGGCGCCGGGTTCAACCCCGCGCGCTCCTTCGGCCCGGCGATCGTGGCCGGCGAGTTCGGCGACTTCTGGGTCTACGTGGTCGGGCCGGCCATCGGCGCGCTGCTGGCGGCCTTCGCCTACGTGTTCCTGGTGCTGCAGCCGCAGGAACGCGAGACCAAGGCCCCCATCGACACCCTGCCCGGATAGGCGAGCGCGCCGGGGCGTAGGCTTCGCGGCCGATGCGCCGGCGCGTCACCTTCTCCCGGAACCTGACGCTGTCGCTGTCGCGGACGTGCCAGTGCTACTGCAAGTACTGCGCGTTCGCGACGCACCGCCCGCACCTCCACGAGCCCGAGGAGGTCGTGCAGCTGCTCGACGGCGCGGCGCGCCGCCGGGTCAAGGAGCTGCTCGTCCTCACCGGCGAGCGCCCGGAGGTCAACCCCGAGGTGGCCGCGCGCCTGCGCGGGTGGGGCCACGAGGACTTCGTGTCCTACGTGGCCTGGGTGTGCGAGCGCGCGCTGGAGCGCGGGCTGCTGCCGCACACCAACCTCGGCGTCCTGTCGCGCGCGGACCTGGCCCGCCTGCGCGAGGTCACCGCGTCGCAGGGCCTGATGCTGGAGTCCACCAACCCGGGCCTGGCGGCCCACCGGGGCTCGCCGACCAAGCACCCGGCGGCGCGGCTGGAGGCCATCCGCGCGGCGGGCGAGCTGCGGATCCCCTTCACCAGCGGCATCCTCGTGGGGATCGGCGAGTCGCCGGAGGACCGCGAGGACGCGCTGCGCGCGCTGGCCGAGGTCCACGCCGAGCACGGCCACCTGCAGGAGGTGATCCTGCAGAACTTCGTCCCGCACCGGCGCTACTACGGCGAGGAGCCCGCGGACATCGCCGCCGAGTCGGCGCAGGAGTTCTGGCGCACCGGGCTGCACGACGGGCCGGTCCTGGACGCGCCGGACTGGGCGACGCCGGTGACCATCGAGGACATGCGCCGCCTCGTCGCGCGGGCGCGCGAGCTGCTGCCCGGCGTGGGGGTGCAGATCCCGCCCAACCTGGCCGGCTGGTGGCCGGAGCTGGTGGCCGAGGGCGCCACCGACCTCGGCGGCCTGAGCGCCAACGGGGACCACATCTCGCCCGAGCACCCCTTCCCGTCGCCGTCCCAGGTGCGCAAGCGCCTGGCCGCCGACGGCGTGGCGCTGAGCGAGCGGCTGTGCGTCTACCCGCAGTACATCGCGCCGGACTGGCTGGACCAGGGCGTGCTCGACGTGATCAAGGCGCGCTACTGGTCGTTCATCCCGCGCCGCGGGTCGGGGCGCCGCGAGGAGCGGGCGATCCGCGCCGACCTGGTGCCCGGGGCCATCGCGCGGGCCGCCGACGGGAAGTGGCTCTCGCCCGAGGAGATGACCGCCCTGTTCGCCGAGACCCGGCCCGAGGCGATCGAGGACATGCGCGCCGCGGCCGACGAGCTGCGCGCCTCGCTGGCCGGGGACGAGGTGACGTTCGTGGTCAACCGCAACGTCAACGTGTCCAACGTGTGCGTGGTCGGCTGCGCGTTCTGCGGGTTCGGGCAGGGGCGGCGCTCGCCCGACGCCTACGAGCACTCCGAGGCCGAGCTGCGCCGCCGCGTGCGCGAGGCGGTCGAGTACGGGGCGACCGAGATCTGCATGCAGTCGGGGATCCATCCGGACTGGGGCCTGGAGGACTACGAGCGCGCGCTGCGGATCGCCAGGGACGAGGCGCCCGCGATCCACCTGCACGCGTACTCGCCGATGGAGGTCGCGCACATGTGCGACGTGAGCGGGCTGCCCCCGGCGGAGGTCTTCTCGCGGCTGGGGGACGCTGGGCTCGGCTCGACGCCGGGGACGGCGGCCGAGGTGCTGCACGACGGGGTGCGCGAGCGGATCAGCCCGAACAAGCTGCCGGTGGCGCGGTGGGTGGAGATCATGGAGGCCAGCGCCGCCGCCGGGTTCGCCACCAGCGTCACCGTGATGTTCGGCCACGTCGAGGAGCCGTGGGAGCTGGCCGAGCACATGCGCGTCGTGCGCTCGCTGCAGGAGCGCTCGGGCGCCTTCAACGAGTTCGTGCCGCTGTCGTTCATCCCCTTCCACACGCTGCTCGGGCGCACG
>DATLOP010000351.1:0-2171 GCA_035536255.1 Solirubrobacteraceae bacterium | reverse complement strand
CAGCAGCCGGATCCGCGCCCGCCGGGCGTCCGCCGCCCCCGCCGTGTTGCACGAGCCGCGGCGCGGGTTGGGCGGGAACGGGAGGTCGGCGATCACCGCCGTCTCCAGGTAGTCGTTCTCCAGCGCGCCCCCGCCCTCCGGCGAGAGGTCGTCGGCCGTGCGCTCGAGCTCGGCCCGCGGGCCGTCGGGCACGACCCACGGCGCCAGGGCCAGGAACTCCGTCTTGGGCCCGGCGAACGGGCGCACGGCCAGCGACTCCCCGCCGATCGTGAACCGCTCCGGGTCCGTTCCCGCCAGGAACCGCGAGGAGCCGATGTAGTTGCACGCCGGCCCGGTCCGCAGCCCCCGCTGCGTGATCGCCGTCTGGCCGTCGAACGGGAGGTCGGCCAGGTTGCCCACGAGGTGCGGCGTGACGTTGTAGGCGAAGCGCACGCTGTCGTCGACCACGTGGCGCCACGTCGACGTCATCCAGCTCATGGTCTGCCAGGCGCCGTTGTCCACCGACGAGTACGCGGCCCACTCCCCCGGGTTGGCCTCGTCCTGCATGACCAGGTTGGCCCCGAGCTTGTCCACGCAGCGCATGTAGAAGCGGGCCAGGTCGGCGCACGGGTCGGCCCCGGCGGGCGGCGGCCCGAACACGAACGCGGGCAGGCTGGTGGAGAAGGAGATGCGGGCCTGCGTGCCCGGCAGCGCGTAGGGCTCGACGTTCTCGACCGCGTCGGGGCCGAAGCGCGGCCCGGGCGCCACGTTGATCGTCTCCTCGATCGGCGTCACGGGGACCTTCTTGTTGCGCGCCACGACGTTGCGCAGCGGGCGCGGGCCGGCGCTGCGCACGTCGCTCGGGCCCCACATGAACACCTCGTTGTAGACCTCGGGCGAGGTGGCGACGAACACCGACGGCGGCGGTGACGGGAGGTCGGGGTCGGCGAAGGCGGCGATCTCGGCCGGGTCGGTGGACTCGCGGAACAGCGGCTGGTTGTTGGAGCCCAGGATGTAGACGCCGTAGCGCCGCGCCATGTCGGAGAACACCTGCATCCAGCCCCGCGCGAACGTGTCGGTGGCGGCGACGAACACGCCGCTGACCGGGTTCAGCGCCGGAAAGCGCGCCTGGTAGGCCGCCGTCTCGCGCGCGTACGTCGTCTTGATCGTGGCCAGGGCGGCCAGCGCCCCGCACGGCTGCTGCGCCGGCCCGTGGCAGCTCGGGGCGTCGCGCGGCTCGGCGAACAGGTCGCGCGCCGGCTGACCGCGCGAGCCGGTGGCGATCGTCATCAGGCCGATGTCCTCGTTGAACGCCACCACGTTCGGCCGGTCGCGCGCCAGGTGCGGCACCACGAACTCGCGCAGCATGCACTCGATCTTGGCCCGGAAGGCGGCGTAGGTGCGCACGTTGCGCACCTGCTGCTTGAACTGCATGGCGAACACGCGGGGCGCGCCGGGCCGCGGGTCGAACGAGCGCACCGGCGGGAGCGTGCGGCGCGCCCGGGTGCCCTCGCACGTCCCGCCCTCGGGCGCGGCCGGGATCGCCGGGGCGGGCGGCGCCAGCGGCCCCAGGACGCGCGCGGAGCGGGTCGGGTCGTCGGAGATCACCTCGTCGACGCCGACCGCCGCGGCGCCGCGCAGCTCCTCGTCGCGATCCAGCGTGTAGGGCACGACGCGCAGGCCCAGCGCGTGCGCACGCGACACGAACGCCTGGTCCACCGGCCAGGCCGGCGACACCCACTCGTAGCCGTGCGAGCGCGCGTACTCCGGGCCCCCGGCGTTCGCCGCCTCCAGGGTCAGCAGGGAGGTCTCGAACCCGCGCGCCTCGGCCACGTCGAGGTTGGGCGGCCAGAAGCTCTGGACGATCACCCGCGAGCGCGGCATGCGCGCGGCGTCGATCGCGTTGAGCACCGCCGTCGCGTAGGCGGGCAGCGGGGCGGCGTCGAAGTCGTTGTCGGTGGGCTGGTTCTTGATCTCGACGTTCACCCGCGCCCTGGCGTCGCGCGCGAACGCCATGACCTCGGCCAGCGTGGGGACCGGCACGCCGGGGCCCGTCGCAGAGGGCAGCCCCGACCCGTTCCCCGGCGAGCCCAGCACGTCCACCCGGCACTGCGCCGCCACCTGCGCGGCGGTCAGCGCCGACGTCGGCCCGGTGCAGTTCGTGGTCCGGTCGAACGTGTGGTCGTGGATGA
>DATLOP010000350.1:0-6890 GCA_035536255.1 Solirubrobacteraceae bacterium | reverse complement strand
GACGCATCGCGGGCGCGCGTCCGGCTAGCCTCCGGAGGTGGCGCCGCTTCGGGTCGGGATGCTCGCACCCATCTCGTGGCGCGTCCCGCCGCGCCACTACGGGCCGTGGGAGCTCGTCGTCTCGCTGCTGACGGAGGGCCTCGTCGCGCGGGGCGTGGACGTGACGCTTTTCGCGACCGCCGACTCGCTGACCGCCGGCCGCTTGGAGGCCGTCTGTCCGCGGCCGCTCTCGGAGGACGCCTCCCTCGACCCCAAGGTCTGGGAGTCGCTGCACATCGGCCACGCGTTCGAGCGCGCGCGCGAGGTGGACCTCCTGCACAGCCACCTGGACTTCATGCCGCTCTCGTACAGCCGGCTCGTCGACACGCCGATGCTGACGACGATCCACGGCTTCTCCTCGCCGGGCATCCTGCCGGCGTACCGCTCGTACGCGGACCGGGTCGGCTACGTTGCCATCTCCGACGCTGACCGCGAGCCGACCCTGCCGTACCTCGCGACGATCCACCACGGCATCGACCTCGGAGAGTTCACCCCGCGCGCCGAGCCTGGCGGATACCTGCTCTTCTTCGGCCGCATCCACCCCGACAAGGGCGCGGCGGAGGCCGTCGCCGTGGCGCGGCGCGCCGAGATGCCGCTGGTGCTCGCCGGCATCGTCCACGACGAGGAGTACTTTCGCCGCGAGGTCGCCCCGTACTGCGACGGCGAGCGCATCCGCTACGTCGGCTCCGTCGGCCCGCGCGACCGCGACGCGCTGCTCGGCGGCGCGTACGCGCTCCTGCACCTGGTGAGCTTCGCCGAGCCGTTCGGGCTCAGCATGGTCGAGGCGATGGCCTGCGGGACGCCGGTGATCGCGACGCCGATGGGCTCCGTGCCCGAGATCGTCGAGGACGGGCTGACCGGGTTCATCGTGGGCGACGTCGACGCCGCGGTGCGGTCGCTGGCCGGCGTGCGGCGTCTGGACCGGGGGCTGGTCCGCGCACGGGCGGAGGCCCGGTTCGGCAGGGAGCGGATGGTCGACGAGTACCTCAAGGTCTACGAGCGCGTGCTCGGGTCCCAGGGGACGCGCCGCGCGTAGCAGGGCGCAGCGATCACCACGGGGACGATCACGGCCAGGTCAGTCCCTGCCCATCGAAGTGGGCCGATGCGCGCTACCGCGAGGCTGTCAACGCGTGTCGCTGGGCGGCGGTCAGGCCGGCGGCGAGGTGCGGGGGCCGAGGGCCGCACCCGCGCCACGGCGGTCGCGGGCCCGGCGCGAGCGGGCCGCGGCCTGCTGCAGCTTCTCGTGCCGCCCGAGGTCGCAGTGCGGCCTGGCGCGCCAGTCGTCCGGGTCGTCCTCGCGGCAGTCGTACGCGCGGCAGTGCTCGGGGCGCGTCGCGTAGATGCCGCAGCGCAGCGTCTTCTCGTCGAACGCGTTGCAGGCGATCATCGGCTGGCGGCCGTCGGGCTGCCTCGCCCAGCCCACGACGTGCACGTCTGTCCCGGCGGCGAGGTAGATCGGCCGGATGTCGCCGAGGTCGAACCACCCCGACTCGTCCTCCATGAACTGGCGGCGGCAGCAGGGCGCCTCGCAGGCGGTGCAGTCGGGGTAGCGCTCGCGTACGGCCATACTCGCGGCCGATGGTAGGCGTCTTCGGCGACCTCGTCCGCGCGTTCGTCGACGGCCGCCATGCGCTGGACCCGGTCGCGGCGACGATCGCCGGGATCCACGACCACGACGCGCGCATCGGCGACTTCAGCGAGGCCGGGTTCGCAGCGCGCGAGGCGTTCGTCGACGAATGGCTCCGCCGCTTCGAGGTGTCGGACCCGGCATCGCTGGCGCCCGAGGAGGGCACCGACCGCGAGCTCATCCTCTCGGACCTGCGCGGCCAGCTGGCGCTGCGGCCGTTCGAGCGCTGGCGCCGCCAGCCGTCGCTGTACTCGGATGCGATCGTGCGCGGCGCGTACTACGCGCTCCTCCGCGAGGGCGCGCCGCTGGAGGACCGGCTCATCGCGCTGGCCGAGCGCCTGGAGCGCGGCCCCGCGGTCCTTGATCAGGCGCGCGCGAACCTCGATCCCGAGCGCGTGCCGCCGGTCTGGGTCGTCGTCGCGGGCGAGACGGCGAGCGCCGGCGCGACGTTCGTGCGCGCGCTCGTGCCGGCGGCCGCGCCGGACGGGGCGCCCTCGACGCCGGCGCTGATCGGCGCGGGAAAGCGCGCCGGCGACGCGCTCGACGCATACGCCTCGTGGCTGCGCGACGACCTCATGCGCCGCGCGCGGGGCACGTTCGCGATCGGGACCGACGCGTTCGAGGCGCTGCTGCGCGACCGCGAGCTGCTGGAGCACGACGTGCCGTCCCTGCGCGCGTTCGGGCAGGACCTCTACCGCGAGACGGAGGCCAAGCTCGCCGAGGCGGCGCGGGCACTGGGCGACAGCGACTGGCGCGCCAGCGTCCAGCGCCTCCGCGAGGACCACCCGTCCGAGGAGGAGCTGGTGGCCGCGTACCGGTACGAGATGGAGCGCTCGCGGCAGGCCACGATGGTCGCGCAGCTGGCCACGCTCCCCGAGGGCGAGTCGCTGGAGGTCGAGGCCATGCCCGACTTCTCGCGCTCGACGTACCCGTACGCCGCGTACGTCGCGCCGGGGCCGTTCGAGCGCTCGCGCCACGGGCGGTTCTGGGTCACGCTGCCCCTGCCGGGCGAGCCGACGCAGGTCCGGCGCGAGCGCCTCGAGGGCCATCCCCGCCGCGGCATCGCCGTCATCGCCTGCCACGAGGGCTACCCCGGTCACCACCTCCAGCTCTCGCGCGCCGCGGACGTGCCGAGCCTGGCCCGCAAGGCGCTGCGCTCGAACGTGTTCATCGAGGGCTGGGGCCTGTACGTCGAGGAGCTCATGAGCGAGCTCGGCTACCTCGACGATCCCGAGACGCGCGTGCTGCGCCTCAAGGACCTGCTCTGGCGCGCGGCGCGCGTGCTGGTGGACGTCGGACTGGCGACCGGCGAGCTCAACTTCGAGGGGGCCGTGAGGCTGCTCGTGGATGGTCCCAAGCTCGAGCGCCCCAACGCGGTGGGCGAGGTGCGCCGCTACACGTTCGACCCGCTCCAGCCGAGCTCGTACGCGCTGGGCCGGGCGTCCCTCCTGGACCTGCGCAAGAAGGCCAAGCGCGCCGGCTGGGGGATGCGCGAGTTCCACGACCGCGTGCTGTCGGTCGGGTCGCTGCCGCCGCCGCTGGTCGCGCGGGAGACCGGTCTGCTCTGACGCGGGAGGGCGCGACGAGGCCCCAGAGGCGCCGTCAGGCGCGACGATGCCGCGGGCGCGGGGTGCGGCCAAGGTGCGACGAGGCCGAGCGGCGCGGCCCCGGCTACTCGGTCAGGCGGGGCAGGAGGGGCTGGGCGCTGGTGTTGGGGTCGAAGTTGATCGTGATGTTGCCGTTCTGGATGTCGACGGTCTTGGCGATCAGCTGGCTGCCGACGAGGTTGGCGTTCGTGCCAGCGAACACGAAGTGCGCCGACGGGAGGTAGATCGTCCCGCTGGCGGTCACGGTCCCCAGGCCCTTGATCTCCATCTGGTTCGCGCAGTTCGCGTCCTGGTAGACGAGGAAGTTGGCGAACGTGCCGGTCGTCATCGGGGAGAGATTCGTCGCGTTGGAGTCGCCCGTCAGCGTGATGTTGCCGCAGGTGGACCCCGGGCGGCCGGGCCGGCTCGGGACGAACGCCCCCGGGTAGTCGCTGTGAGTGTTGAAGATGAACACTCCGCCGGGGCCGCTCGTCAGGCTTGCCCGTCCGGACGTGTTCAGACCGGCCTTCAGCACGTAGACGCCGCTGCTCAGCGTGACGACCTGGTTGTTCGGGCCGTCCAGCGGGACCGTGTAGACGCCCGGCTGAACGACCAGTCCGGGGATCGAGTTGTACACCGGCATGCCCGCGGTCTGCGGCTTGGGGAACCCCGCGAACGGGTCCGCCTGCTGCGGGGATGCCGCATCGACGTCAACGGCGCTGCTCACCGGCGAGGCGCACGCGCCAGGCCAGCTGCTCGAGGTGTTGCCCGCGATATCGACGCCGTACGGCGCCTCGATCGTCAGCCGGCACGCATCGTTCTGAGAGTTCGTCGCAGCCGTGTTGCTCGTCGAATTGATCTGCACGCCGCCGCCGGTGATGTGGACGTCGGCCTGCGCACCGATCCTGAAAGCAGTGTTCGTGCTGCCGCGGTCCAGGGCCATGATCCCGTAGCCGTTGTTCAGCGCCTCGGCACCGGCCACGCCACGGACGCGCACCTGGCTGAGCGCCGACTGCGCGGGAACGAGCGCCGTGCGGACCTGGTCGTTGATGATGACCTCGACGTAGCGGCCGTTGCCCGTGTTCGGCCCCGAGGTCGGCGGCAGGTTCACGACCACGCTCGCGTTGCCAACGCCGTGCGTGTAGCCGTTGCGCGTGCCGTCCTCGACCGCCGCGGCGCGCGCGTCCGCCTGGCTGCCCTTCTGGTAGAGAACGACCGCGCCGGCGTACGCGGCAGCGTCCGCCGACTCCTGCATGGTCCGGCGGGCGGCGTACAGCTGGCCGGCGTCGATCGCAAGGCCGACCATCATGAGCAGGGCCATCATCGACCCGGCGATCATGACGATCGCCTGGCCGCGCTCCGCCTCCGCCGAGAAGAAGAAGTGCGTCATCGCTGGATCACGAGCATCGAGCCGCCGCGCAGCGTGACCCGGAAGGCGCCGCCCAGGAGGTACTCCGAGGGAAGGGGGGTGAACACCGAGGTGACCTCCACCGAGACGCGGCAGCTGCGCTCGTAGCAGGCGGTCGGGCCGCGAAAGTCGGGCCAATCAGTCTCCACGTCGATCTGGCCCACGACACCGACCGCCGCGGCGCGCACGACGTCCTTCACGGGCTGCTCGTTGCCGGGCCAGACGGCGTCCGCACCGGAGGCCGAGCCGTGGACGATGGCGTAGCGGGTGCCCTCGCGGGCCGCGTACGCGAGCGTGTTCGTGTACCAGACGGCGCGCCCGGCCTCGAAGAGCCCGAGCGTGAGCAGCAGGAAGATGGGCAGCACGAGGGCGAACTCGACCAGCGACTGACCGCCCTCCCGGCGGCGAAAGCGATCAGCACGCACGGTAGTAGTCATCCTGTGTCCCTGGGCTGTCGCACGGCGGGCCCACGATCATCCGCATCGTGGTGTGGCGGTCGAAGACCGCGCGGTTCGGGACCAGCGGCCACGGCGTGACCGTCTTGAACGTGTACTGGACCCGGACGGTCGCGAAGCACGGAGCCGCCACCGTCGGCGGGTCGACGCAGTTGGTCAGCCCATCCTTGCCCTTGATCTTCACGGTGATGATCGCGTCGGCCGAGTTCAGCCCCGGGGTGCGTGCGATCTCGTCGAGGGCGCGCGAGCCGGCGAGGTACGCGTCAGGAGCGAAGTCGATGGCTGCGGCCTCGGCCCCCGCGCGGGCGCCGTTCTGCACGGCCAGCTGGACCGCGTAGGCGCGGGCCAGGTCGGCGCCGCCGAGCAGGCCGAAAACGAGGATGGGAAGGGCCAGCGCGAGCTCGACGAAGCTCTGCCCGGCCTGGTCGCGGAAGAATCCTCGGGTCACTTCTCAACGGTAGGTCGAGAAGCAGTCGAACGGGGGGTTTCCAGGTAGGATGTTAGTACCGGTCACTCGTCAGTACCGTTACCAGGCGCCGCCTTGGCGTGCCCGATCTGGTCGCCGGACCCCGGGGGTTGGGCGCGCCCGGCAGGGCGCCCGGCACGATCACTCGAGCGACCCGAGCAGCCGATCCACGGCGGCTCGAGGCGGCGGCAGCCTACCGCGCGGCGGCGACCGGCTCCCGCGCGCCCGCGAGCACCCGTGACATGACCGCCAGCGCCGCATCGATGTCCTCGCGGCTCACGTCGTTATGCGTGACGGCGCGCAGGCGGGGCGAGTTGCCCAGGTAACGGGAGAAGCGGACCCCCTGCCCGGCGCACGCCCGCTGGAAGGCGCCGGCGTCCATCCAGGCGGGGTCGATCTCGAAGGCGACGATGTTCGTCGCCACGCGCGCGGGGTCGATCCGGACGCCCGGCACGTTCGCCAGGCCCTCGGCGAGCGCCCTGGCGTTCTCGTGGTCGACAACGAGACGCTCGCGCATGCGCTCCAGGGCGACCAGGGCCGCGCCCGCGATGGCCCCGGCCTGGCGCATCGCGCCGCCGAGGAGCTTCCGGACCTTGCGCGCCCGCTGGATCGTCTCGGCCGGCCCGCAGAGGATCGAGCCCACTGGCGCGGCCAGGCCCTTGGAAAAGCAGAACTGCACCGTGTCCACAGGCCCGCAAAGCTCGGCGGCGCTCACGCCGAGGGCGGCGGCGGCGTTGAAGATCCGCGCCCCGTCGAGGTGCACCTTGGCGCCGTGGCGATGCGCGAGGTCGGCCACCGCGCGCGTGCCGTCCGCGGTGATCGCTGCGCCGCCGCAGTTGTTGTGCGTGTTCTCGAGGCACACCAGCGCCGTCCTGGGGAACGGCCCGACGGCGGGGCGGATCGCGGCCTCGACATCCTCCAACGCCGGCAGCCCCTCGCGGTTCGGGACCAGACGCGCATGCAGGCCGCCCAGGACGGTGAAAGCGCCCATCTCGTTCTGATGGATGTGCGCCATGTCGCCGAGCACGACCTCCTCGCCCCGCTGCGCCTGCGAGAAGACCCCGCAGAGATTGCCCATCATCCCGCTCGGCACGAAGACCGCGGCCTCCTTGCCGACGGCGGCCGCGCTGCGCTCCTCGAGGCGGTTCACGGTGGGGTCCTCGCCGTACTGGTCGTCGCCGACCTCCGCGTCCGCCATCGCACGGCGCATCTCAGGCGTCGGCTTCGTGAACGTGTCGCTGCGGAGCTCGATGACCTTCACCGTCCGATGGTATCCCGCACCAGCGCGGCGACCGCGACGAGCACCGGG
>DATLOP010000349.1:0-7853 GCA_035536255.1 Solirubrobacteraceae bacterium | reverse complement strand
CCCCTGCGTCCTTGGTGGCGACCCCGACGATCTCGCCAGCACCTAGGTCAGGTGGTAGTGCCAGGACGGTGTTTTGCGCTATGCCTTAGGGCATGCGCTTTCTCATCACCGGCTCTGCCGGGATGTTGGGTCGGGATGTCGTGCGGGCCGCCGAGGTGGCCGGACATGACGTCGTGGCGTTGGCGCGCGCTGACCTTGACGTGACCGATGAGGCGGCGGTGCGCCGGGCGGTGGCGGCCGCGGCGCCGGGCGCGGTGGTCAACTGCGCGGCGTGGACCGACGTGGATGGCGCGGAGGCGGACGAGGCGGCGGCGACGCGGGTCAACGGGGGCGGGGCCGGGTACGTGGCCGATGCCGCGGCCGCGGCCGGCGCGGCGGTCGTGCACGTGTCCTCGGACTACGTGTTCGACGGGACCAAGGACGCGCCCTACGTGGAGTCCGACCCCACGGCGCCGCTGTCGGCCTACGGCCGCGGCAAGCTGGCCGGCGAGCGGGCGGTCCTGGAGGGCGAGGGCGCGCGGGCGGTCGTGCGCTCGTCGTGGCTGTTCGGCGCCGGCGGGCGCAACTTCGTCGAGACGATGCTCAAGCTGGCCGGCGAGGGCGTCGAGCTGCGCGTGGTCGGCGACCAGATCGGCTGCCCCACCTTCACCGGGCACCTCGCGCCCGTCCTGGTCGCCCTGGCCACGGGCCGCGCGAGCGGGCTGTTCCACGTGGCGGGCACCGGCGCCGCGTCGTGGCACGGCTTCGCGCGCGAGATCTTCGACGCCGCCGGCGTGGCGGCCGACCTGCACGAGACGACGAGCGCCGAGTTCCCGCGCCCGGCGCCCCGCCCCGCGTTCAGCGTCCTGGTCAGCGAGCGCCGCGACGCCCCCCGCCTGGCGCCCTGGCAGCAGGGGCTCGCCGCCTACCTGGCCGAGCGGGCCGCCGCCCCAGGCGACCCCGCTCCACCCGGAGTCGCCGCATGAGGCTGCTGGTGTGCGGCGGGGCCGGGTTCATCGGCTCCACGTTCGCCCGCCAGCGGGTGCGCGAGCACGGCGACGAGGTCGTGGTGCTGGACAAGCTCACCTACGCGGGGCGTGAGGAGAACTTGCGCGACCTGCGCGAGGAGCCGGGGTTCGGCTTCCGCCGCGGCGCGATCGAGGACGAGGCGGCGGTGGCCGAGGCGATCGTTGGCGCCGACGCCGTCGTCAACTTCGCGGCCGAGACGCACGTCGACCGCTCGATCGCCGAGCCCGACGCCTTCGTCACGACCAACGGCCGGGGGACCTACGTGCTGCTCGAGGCGGCGCGCGAGCGCGGCATCCGCCACGTGCAGGTGTCGACCGATGAGGTCTACGGGTCGATCGAGGAGGGGACGTTCACCGAGGACTCGCCGCTGGCGCCGTCCTCGCCCTACAGCGCGTCCAAGGCGGGCGCCGACCTCCTCGTGTCGTCCTACTTCGAGACGTTCGGCCTGGAGACGCTGATCGTCCGGGGCTCGAACAACTACGGCCCGTTCCAGTACCCCGAGAAGCTGATCCCGCTGATGGTCCTCAACGCCCTGGCCGGCGACCGGCTGCCGGTGTACGGCGACGGGCGCAACGTGCGCAACTGGATCTTCGTCGAGGACTTCGCCCGCGCCATCGGGCACGTGCTCGAGCACGGCACGCCCGGCGAGGTCTACAACGCGGGCGGTCCCGACGAGTGCCCCAACCTCGACGTCGTCCACGCCATCCTGCGCCACACCGGGCGCGACGAGTCGCTGATCGAGTTCGTGCCCGACCGCCCCGGCCACGACCGCCGCTACTCGCTGTCCTCGGACAAGGTGCGCGCGCTGGGCTGGGAGCCGCGGGTGCGCTTCGACGAGGGCCTGGAGCGCACCGTCGCCTGGTACCGCGACAACGCGTGGTGGTGGGAGCCGATCCGCTCGGGCGACTACCGCGACTACTACGAGAAGCAGTACGGGCGCGCGCTCTCCTAGCCCGCCCAGCCCCAGGTGGCGAACTTCGCGGTCAGGAAGCCGAGCATCGCCGCGAAGGCGACGAGGACCGCGGCGAAGCGCCGGCGGTCGGCGGTGTGGATGGCCAGCCACATGTGCAGGGGGAACAGGACGGCGAGGAAGCGGGGGAACGACATCAGCGGGTGCTCGGGCCACGGCGAGGACAGCGGCGGGATCAGCGCCACGAACAGGTAGGCGCCGTAGGCCGCGGGCAGCCGGCGGAAGACCCCGACCACGCCGGCCGCGGCGAGGCACAGCGCCCCGAACAGCGCGAGCTTGGCCGCCGGCGACTCGAAGGCGTCGTTGGAGCCGGTGAACAGCTCGCCCACCGCCTCGACCGTCTCGGGGATCGCGTAGGCCACCGCGCTGAACGGGCCGTGGAACCCCCGGCTCCAGTACGTCTGCACGTGCCAGGTGGCGAGCGCGTCGTCCCACTCGACGGCCTGGTAGACGGAGTAGGCGACGAGGCCGAGCGGGACGAGGGCGAGCCACGCGAGGTCGGCCCGCACCGGGCGCTCGCGCCCGTGGAAGTACAGGAGCACCAGGGGGACGACGAGCAGGACGCCGGTGTTGCGCGTGGCCGAGGCCGCGGCCCCCACGGCGCACGCCCATCCGAACCGTCCCGTGCGGGCGAGGTAGAACGCCCCCGCGGTCAGGGCCAGGAACAGGCCCTCCGTGTAGAAGGCGGAGAGGAAGAGCGACGTTGGGAAGAGGGCGAGGAGCCACACGGTGCGGCGGCCGGCGTCGGGGCCGAGCTCGAGCTCGGCGAGCTTGCCGACGACCCACAGGCCGATCAGGAACGAGACGATCGAGACCAGGAAGCCGCCCAGCAGCAGCGAGCCGGTGGCCCACCCGGCGGCCCGCGCGGCCAGCGGGTAGAGCGGGAAGAACGCGAGCTGGTCCTCGCGCGTGTAGCCGTTGGCCGCGATGGCCTGGAAGTGCACCGAGTCCCAGCGCGAGATCGGCGCGGCGAGGTGGTTCCACACCTCGGCGAGGCGGGGCACGCGAGGGTCGCGCGTGCCGTAGATCGCGAACGCCGTGACGCCGACCGCCCACACGAGCGCCCGCGATGCGGCCAGGGCGGCGAGCGGTGTCCTCACGGCGCGGAGGCTTTCACATGCCATCTAGACTCGCCGGGATGGCGGAGCGGGCGACCGTACCCAGGGGCAGGCACGCCCCGCCGCTCGAGGTCAGGCAGTCGGTGCAGCGCGACCGCCTGTTCGAGGCGGCGGCGGCCGTGTTCGCGCGCGCCGGCTACGCCGAGGCCAGCGCCGAGGCCATCGCCCGCGAGGCCGGGATGTCCAAGGCCACGTTCTACGAGCACTTCGCCAACAAGGAGGAGTGCCTGCTCGCCCTCTTCGACACCGCCGTCGCCGAGGTCCTCCAGGCCATGGCGCAGGCCACCGCGCAGGCCGGGGACGACCCGCGCGAGCGGATGCGTGCCGGCGCCGGGGCGTTCCTGGGGATGCTCGCCGACCATCCCAACGAGGCGCAGACCCTGCTGGTCGAGGTCATCGGCGCCGGCGAGCGCGGGGCCGAGCGCCGCGACAACGTCTTCAACGCCTTCGCCGAGGCGATCGACGCCGAGAACGCGGCGGCCGCGCGGCGCGGGACGATGCCCCGCTTCGCCTCGCCCCACGACGCCTACGCGATCGTCGGCGCGGTGAGCGAGCTGGCCTCGCGCCAGCTGCGCCGCGGCGAGCCCGCCGGCGTGCGCGAGCTCGAGCCGCTGGTGCAGCGGCTGATCTTCGGGCTCGTCGCCGGCGAGGAGTGAGCGCCGGGCCCGGCCCCCAGCCGGGGCTGCCCCCGGCCCTGGCCGCCGTCGAGGAGGAGGTCTCGCGCTGCCGGCGCTGCCCGCGCCTCGTGGAGTGGCGCGAGCGCGTCGCGCGCGAGAAGCGCGCGGCGGTCGCCGGCCAGGAGTACTGGGGCCGCCCGGTCCCGGGCTTCGGCGACCCGGAGGCGCGGGTCCTGGTGCTCGGCCTGGCCCCGGCCGCGCACGGCGGCAACCGCACCGGGCGCGTGTTCACCGGCGACCGCTCCGGCGACTGGCTGTTCGCGTCCATGCACCGCACCGGCTTCGCCAACCAACCGACGTCGATCGCCCCCGGCGACGGCCTGCGGGCGATCGACGCCTGGGTCACCGCCGCCGTGCGCTGCGCGCCGCCCGCCAACAAGCCGCTGCCCGAGGAGCGCGACAACTGCCTGCCCTGGACTCACACCGAGCTGGACCTGATCCCCTCGATCCGGGTCGTCGTGTGCCTGGGCGCCTTCGCCTGGGACGGCGCCCTGCGGCTGCTCGACCGCCTCGGCGAGCCGGTCCCGCGCCCGCGCCCGAAGTTCGGCCACGGGGCCGAGGCCGAGGTCGGCCGCTTCACCCTCGTCGGCACGTTCCACCCCTCCCAGCAGAACACGTTCACCGGCAAGCTCACCGAGCCCATGATCGACGCCGTCTTCGCGCGCGCGCGCGAGCTGGCGGGACTCGGCCCCTATCCTGGGTGACGTGGCCTTGAGCGCCTTCACCCCCGGCGTGCGCGAGTGGTTCGCGGGCGCCTTCGAGGCGCCCACGGCCGCCCAGGAGCAGGCCTGGCCGGCCATTGCGCGGGGTGAGAACGTGCTGCTCTCGGCCCCCACCGGGTCGGGCAAGACGCTGGCCGCGTTCCTGTGGGGACTGGACCGCCTGGCCGCGGATCCGCTGCCGGAGGGTGAGCGGCGCACGCGGCTGGTCTACGTCTCGCCGCTGAAGGCGCTCTCCTACGACATCGAGCGCAACCTGCGCGCCCCGCTGAAGGGGATCGGCGCCGAGATCTCCGTGGGGATTCGCACCGGCGACACGCCGCAGAAGGACCGCGCGGCGATGCGCCGGCACCCGCCCGACGTCCTCATCACGACGCCCGAGTCGCTGTACCTGATGCTGACCTCGCAGGCCCGCGAGATCCTCACCGGCGCGGAGTGGGCGATCGTGGACGAGATCCACGCCGTCGCCCAGACCAAGCGCGGCGCCCACCTCGCGCTCACCCTCGAGCGCCTGGAGGCCAACGCCGGCCGGCCGCTCCAGCGCATCGGGCTGTCCGCGACCCAGTCCCCGCTCGAGGAGGTCGCGCGCTTCCTCGTCGGCCCGCAGCGCACGTGCACGGTGGTCGACGCGGGGATGCGCAAGGAGCTCGACCTGAAGATCCACGTCCCCGTCGAGTCGATGGTCGAGCCCGACCCGGGCGTCGACCTGGACCCGCTGGGCGGCGGCGAGGCGACGACCCGCTCGATCTGGCCCGCCATCTACCCCGAGCTGCTCAAGCTCGTCGAGGAGCACCGATCGACGATCGTCTTCGTCAACAACCGGCGCGGCGCCGAGCGCCTGGCCCTGCGCCTCAACGAGCTGGCGGAGCGGGAGATCGCCCGCGCCCACCACGGCTCGCTGGCCCGCGAGGAGCGCCAAGTCGTGGAGGAGATGCTCAAGTCGGGCGAGCTGCCGTGCCTGGTGGCGACGAGCTCGCTGGAGTTGGGCATCGACATGGGCGCGGTCGACCTCGTGCTCCAGGTCGAGTCGCCCAAGTCGGTGTCGCGCGGACTCCAGCGGATCGGCCGCGCCGGCCACAACGTGGGCGACGTGTCCAAGGGCCGGATCTTCCCCAAGTTCCGCGGCGACCTCCTGGAGTGCGCGGTCGTCGTCAAGCGGATGCGCGAGGGCGCGATCGAGCCCACCGTGGTCCCGCGCAACCCCCTCGACGTGCTGGCCCAGCAGGTGGTGGCGATCGCCGCCTCGGCCGCGGACCCGCTGCCCGTGGACGAGCTGCACGCGCTGGTCACCCGCACGCACTCCTTCGCCGAGCTCCCCCGCACCCAGCTGGAGAACGTGCTCGACATGCTCGACGGGCGCTACCCGTCCAGCGAGTTCGGCGACCTGCGCCCGCGGATCGTGTGGGACCGGGTGGCGGGGACGATCCGCCCGCGCCAGGGCGCCGGGCGCCTGGCCGTGACCAACGCCGGGACGATCCCCGACCGCGGACTGTTCGCCGTCACGCTCCCCGACGGGCGCCGGGTGGGCGAGTTGGACGAGGAGATGGTCTACGAGGCGCGGCCGGGCCAGACGTTCCTGCTCGGCGCGACGACGTGGCGGATCGAGGAGATCGGGCGCGACCGCGTGATCGTCACGCCCGCCCCGGGCGTCCCCGGCGCGGTCCCGTTCTGGCGCGGCGACAGCGTGGGCCGGCCCAAGGAGCTGGGCCGGGCGATCGGCGAGTTCTCGCGCTGGGCGGTCGACCAGCCGGCCGAGGTGCTCGAGCGCGACTACGACCTCGACGCGCGCGCGGCCAAGAACCTGCTGGCGCTGCTGCGCGAGCAGCAGGAGGCCACGCGCGTCGTCCCCTCCGACCGCACGATCGTCGTCGAGCGCTTCCGCGACGAGATCGGCGACTGGCGCCTGTGCGTCCTGTCCCCCTACGGCGGGCGGATCCACGCCGCCTGGGCGCTCGCGCTGTCGGCGCGCATCCGCGACGACTACGGCCTGGAGTCAGACGCGATCTGGTCGGACGACGGGATCATCGTCCACCTCCCCGACGCCGACGAGCCGCCGGGCGCCGACCTGGTGATGGTCGAGCCCGACGAGCTGGAGGACCGGGTGGTCGGCGAGCTGGGGGGCAGCGCGCTGTTCGGATCGCGCTTCCGTGAGAACGCCTCGCGCTCGCTGCTCATCCCCCGCGCGTACCCGGGGCGGCGCACGCCGCTGTGGCAGCAGCGGCTCAAGGCCCAGACCCTGCTCGAGGTGGCCAAGCGCTACGGCGACTTCCCGGTCGTCCTGGAGACCTACCGCGAGTGCCTGCGCGACGTGCTCGACCTGCCCGGCCTGCAGGAGCTGCTGACCGCGCTGCACCGGCGCGAGCTGTCGCTGGTCGAGGTCGAGACGCCGACCGCCTCGCCGTTCGCCTCCTCGCTGCTCTTCGACTACGTGGCCACGTACATGTACGAGGGCGACACGCCCAACGCCGAGCGCCGGGCCGCCGCCCTGTCGCTGGACCGCGACCTGCTGCGCGAGCTGCTGGGCCAGGAGGAGCTGCGCGAGCTGATCGACGCCGACGCGCTGGCCACAGTCGAGGACGACCTCCAGCACCGCTCGCCCCGCACCCAGGCCGCCACGCGGGACGCGCTGCACGACGTGCTGCGGCGGGTGGGCGACCAGAATGCCGACGAGGTCGCGGCCCGCGTCCTGGACGGCGTGGACGCCCAGGGGATGCTGGCCGCGTTGGTCGACGAGCGCCGCGCGGTCCGCGTGCGGGTCCACGGCGAGCCGCGCTGGATCGACGCCCAGGACGCGGGGATGTACCGCGACGCCCTGGGCGTGGCGCCGCCCGGCGGGCTGCCCGACGCGTTCCTCGAGGACGTCCCGGACGCGCTGGAGCGGATCGTCCGCCGCTACGCGCAGACGCACGGCCCGTTCACGACGGCCGACCTGCGCGCCCGCTACGGCGTGGACCCGTCGCCCCTGCTGACCGGGCTGGAGGCGGCGGGTGAGCTGGTCCGCGGCGAGCTGCGGCCCGGGGGGACGCAGCGCGAGTGGTGCGATCCCGAGGTGCTCCGCCGGCTGCGCCGCGCCTCGCTGGCCGTCCTGCGCAAGGAGATCGAGCCCGCCGACCAGCGGGCGTTCGCGCGCTTCCTGCCGTCCTGGCAGGGGGTGGACCGCCACCCGCCGGGCGGCGCGGGGGTCGACCGGCTGCGGGAGACGCTCGTGCCGCTCCAGGGCCTGGCCCTTCCGGCCGAGGCCTGGGAGCGCGACGTGCTGCCGCGCCGTGTGGGCGCGTACTCGCCGACCTGGATGGACCAGCTGTGCGCGTCGGGTGAGGTCGTGTGGGTCGGCGCCGGGTCGCTCGGTCGCTCGACGGGC
>DATLOP010000348.1:0-8879 GCA_035536255.1 Solirubrobacteraceae bacterium | reverse complement strand
CGCGCGACGCGCCGCCGAGCAGCGGCGCGAGTCCCTCGATCCGCGCCGGCCGGCCGAAGTGCTCGGCCGCGCGCTCCGCCAGGGCGCCACGCAGCTCCTCCTCGCCGCTCACGGCGCGCAGGCTAGCGGGGCCCCGCGCCGCGGCGAGTCGCACGCCGTCTCTTGACATCGGCCATCCGGGAATGGGAGGGTCGCCGCGGGGGAACGGTGAACGGGGCGTGGGACGCAGCGAGATGGGCTGCCGTGGTTATCGGCATGCTCGCGCTGCCCGCATCCGCCTCGGCGGCCGACTGGTACGTGGCCACCCCGGCGCGGGGCGGCGCCGACGGCGGCCCGTGCAGCCAGGCCCAGCCGTGCGCCACGGTGCAGCACGTCCTCAACCTCCCGGCGGTCGCGGACAACGACGTCGTGCACATCGGCCCCGGGGAGTTCCCCGGCCGCGCCGTCACCTCCAAGCGCGTCACGCTGCAGGGCGCGGGGGCCGGGACGACGACCGGCTTCAATCCCGACGCCGACACCTACCTCAACGCCGAGTCGACGGCCTTCACCGCGGTCGAGCTGCTCGACGGCGGCGCCCTGCGCCGGCTGCGCGCCAAGGGCGGGTCGGCGGGCGCGGACTCCGATCAGCCGCAGCCGGCGATCCACCTGCGCTCCGGGGGGAACGACGCGTCGCTGGCCTACGAGGTCCAGGGCGTGGTCGGCATCGGCGGCGCCAAGGGCACCGTGGGACGGCCGGGGCTGCAGGTCAGCGACACCGGCGGCGCCAAGCCGGTCGCCGCGACCGTGGGCGGCGACAGCTACTTCCAGGCAGTGACCGGCGTGATGGCGGCGGTCCACGTCTCGGGCCCCGACGTCTCGGCCGCGCTGGACGGGGTCACCATCGCAGGGGCGCCGAACGGCACCGGCGCGGCGGTGCTGGGGGCGGCCGCGCTGAGCGTCGCCAACAGCTCGATCATCGACTCGCTCGGCCACGCGAACGGGATCCTGGCGATCTCCAACGCCGAGCTGAACGTCACCGCAACCACCGTGGTCGCGCGCACCCAGGGCATCTCCGCCACCGGCTACGCGGCGGGCCAGACGACGCGGGTGACGGTAGACGGCAGCCTGGTCCACGTGGCCAAGGCGGCCGCGGCCGGCACCGGGTCCGCCCTGCGGCTGACCTCCGCCGCCAGCGGGCGCACGGTTTCGGCGACCGTCCGCAACAGCACCCTGTTCGCCAGCGGACCGAACGTCGTCGCCGGCGTGCACGCCGTGGCGAGCGGCGGCTCGCGCAGCGAGGCGACCCTGGTCAACGCCGTGGCCCGCGCCATCGACACCGACGGGACCCCCGGCGACGCGGACCTGGCGGCCGACTCCGCGTCCGGCAGCACGGCGAGCATCGCCGCCACCACCTCGTCCTTCGACGACCGCCTGGAGGCCGACGGAGGCACGGTCACCGCGCCGGACTCGGCGGGCAACGTGGCCGGCGACCCGCGGTTCACCGACCCGTCGCGCGGCAACTTCGTGCCGCAGACCGGGTCGCCTCTGATCGACCGTGCAGACCCCGCGCAGTCTCCCGGCCCGCTCGACCTGGCCGGCGCGCCGCGCTCGCTGGACGGCAACGGCGACTGCGCGTCCGCGCCGGACATCGGCGCCTACGAGGCCGCGGCCGTCAGCGGGACGTGCGCGCCCAGCATCGCCCTGTCCAACCGGCCCGTGCGGATGACCCCGGCCGGGCTCGTTCGGCTGAAGGCGTCCTGCCCGGCCGGGCTCCCGAGCCCGTGCGCCGGCACGCTCGCCATGCGCACGCTGGCCCGGGTCCGCCGCGGGCGCACCGGCCCGCTGGCAGTCGTGGACCTCGGGAGCGCACCCCTGAACCTCGCGCCCGGGACGTCGGGCCTCGTGCGGTTCACGCTGTCCCCGGCGGACCGGGCGCTCGTGCGCCGCTACGGGCGCCTGACGATCGTCGCCACGGCGGCGCTGCGCGACCCGGCCGGGCGCACCGGGTCCAGCCAGGTCCGCTTCGGCCTGGTCAAGCCGCCGCGCCGCCTCCTGGCCATCGCCGGCCTGCTCGGAATGAGGCCCGACGGGAGGGTGCGGATCAAGGCGTACTGCCCGTCGTGGGAGATCGAGGCGTGCGGCGGGACGCTGCGCCTGCGCACCCGCCCGCGGCCTCGCCAGCCCGCGGTCGCCCTAGGCGCGCTGGCGGTCACCGTCCCCGCCGGGGGCGTGAGGTTCGTCGACGTCCGGCTCGCCGTCCCGGCGCGCGCGCGGGTGCGCGCCGCCGGGCGGCTGCTCTCCCATCTGCTCATCGACTCGCGCGACCGCGCGGGCAACCGGTCCACCGCCCAGCGCCCGGCCATCCTGCGGCCGGTCCCCGCCCGAACAAGGAGTCGCTGAATGCGCCGCCTCGTCCTCGTCCTCGCCCTCGCCGTGCTTCCCGCCTTCCCCGCGACGGCCTCGGCGGCCGACGTCGTCATCGGCTTCGACGACCTCCCGCCCGACACGCGCGTGATCGACCAGTACCAGGGCCAGGGCCTGCGCCTGTCGCGCGACGCGAGCGGGCACGTCCAGAACGAGGACCTGCGGGTCCGTTCCCGGGCCAGCGGCGGCAACATGCTCGAGCTCGCGTACGGCTGCGCGCCTCCGGGCAGCAGCGGCGAGTTCCCGTGCGACGAGGCGAGCGACTTCAACCTCCAC
This sequence comes from Solirubrobacteraceae bacterium, assembly GCA_035536255.1. Taxonomy (GTDB): domain Bacteria; phylum Actinomycetota; class Thermoleophilia; order Solirubrobacterales; family Solirubrobacteraceae; genus AC-38. Next base: position 6,200 of record DATLOP010000348.1, on the reverse strand, counting down.
GGGCGGCTGGACTTCGCCCGCCAGCGCATCTCGGTCGTGGTCGTCGCACAGGCGGTCGGCCCGACGACCCTGATCGGACGGTCGCCGAACGGGACCGAGGTGGCGAAGGCCACGGTCGCGAATGGCGCCGCCGAGCCGTTCAAGATCGAAGCGGTCTCGCAGAACCAGAACATCGCGTTCTTCGAGCTCCAGGGCGCGCGCTACATCGACGACGTGACGTACGACAACCCCTCGACCCCGCCACCGCCCGACTTCTCGATCGCGGGGCAGTTCACCGACTTCCAGGACCCGGCGGGGATCGGCGTCAAGGCCGGGACCTCGCTGACGATCCCGATCCTGGTCAACCGCTTCAACTTCTCACAGGGCTCGATCACGCTGACGCCCACGGTCCCCTCGGGATCGCCCGTCTCGTCGGGCGCGCAGACCACGACCGGACCCGACGGCACCGTCCTGAACTTCACCTTCGCGGTGCCCGCGAACGCGGCGCCCCAGGAGGTGCCCGTCACCGTGCGCGCGACCGCGGGCTCGATCGCGGCCGGTCCGGCCAACGCGACCCGCGACGTCACGTTCTCGCTGCGGATCTTCCGCGACTACGACCTGCAGACGACCGGCATCGAGGTCACGCAGGGCATCCAGCGGGAGCTGATTCGCTGCATGAACCAGGACGCGTGCGACGAGAACTTCTCGCTGCCGTTCCGCCTCCCCGGAAGCTCCTCGGCCCCCGTTCCCTACCACAGCCCCATCTTCGGCCCCAGCTCGACGATGGTCCAGGGGAAGCGCACGGTGGCCCGCGTGTTCGCCAACGTGCGCGACCCCGCCTTCCCGAACGGGATCGCGGTCGACCGCGTGGGCATGCGGCTGCGCGCGTTCGGGACGGCCGGCGAGCTCAAGGAGAGCCCGCTGCAGTCGGAGGGCGGCCTGCGCCCGGTGAGCAGCGGCGGCCCCGGCTTCACGACCGGCGGCTCCGGCAAGCCCTACGTCACGTTCAAGGACCGCGCCGACCCCAACGGCGCGTTCAACTTCACCCTGCCCGACTCCTGGACGCGGCGCGGCGCGATCTCGCTGCGCGCGGAGCTGGTCCCGCCCGACGACCTCCAGCTGGGCGGCCAGCAGTCGTCGCTGGAGTGCCAGACGGCGGCGTGCAAGGCCAACAACGTGTTCACGCTGTCGGGCATCCCGTTCCACAAGACCGGCTCGACGCGCGTCGCGTTCGCGTGGCTCTACACCGACGCCGACAGCCGGTTCGGCCCGATCTCGCCGTGGCAGTTCACGCCGTACGCCCAGCTCGTAATCCCGTTCGCCGAGGGCGACCTGCGCACCGACCGCGGCTACTACGCCAGCGTCAACGTGCAGGAGGCGCTGGACGAGTACCCGGGCAACGACGACGACAGCCGGCGCGACCGCATGTACGCGGCCAAGGACATCCTCGAGGACTACGCCTCGGACTACCCGGGCTGCTCGTACCTCGACTTCTGCGCCGAGGTCATCAGCGGGATCATGAGCATGCGGATCAACAACGCGGGAGTGTCGGACGGCGACTACCCGGGGGTCAACGTGGCCGCGGTCAATCGCACGCCGACGATCGCGCACGAGATCAGCCACAACCTGGGCCGCGAGCACTCGGGCGAGGACTGCCCCGGCATCGGAGAGAACGGCCAGACCGCCGAGGACTGGGCGCCCGACCAGCGCGGCCTCATCCACGGCATCGGCCTCGACACCCGCCCGAACTCGGGCGGGTTCAACCGGTACCGCGTCATCGCGCCCGGCAACCTCGGGGCGCCGGACTCGCCGGGCGTCCCGCTGCTCGACTTCCCGTTGTCGTCGCCGACGCCGACGGTGTCGGTCCAGGACGAGTGGTTCGACCAGCAGTCCTACTGCCGGGAGGGAGACGAGGACCGCTGGACGTCGGTGCTGGGCCACGAGCGCTTCTTCCGGCCGACGTTCGCCAACCTCGACGGGGTCCCGCCGTCGCTCGACGCGGACAAGTTCGCGGTCAAGGCCCAGCGGCCGGCGCCCCGGCGCCTGCTGCACGTCCAGGCGGTGGCCGGCACCGGAGTGACGCCGAAGGTCACCGTGGTCAAGGAGCGCACGCTGCGGCCGCGCACGATGCCCGCATCGTCGTCGTTCCACCTGGTGGCGCGCAACGCCGCCGGGGCGGTGCTGGCCGACGTGCCGATGGACGTGGACCGCTACGAGCCCGACCCGACGCTCCAGCTCACCGGCCAGGCGCCGGTGACCGGCGCGGCCAGCGTCGAGGTGACGTTCAACGGCGCCGCGATCGCCCGGCGCGCGCGCAGCGCGGCCGCCCCGCGGGTGCGGATCACCACCCCCCTCGCCGGGCGGCGCGTGGGCGCCGGGCGCGTGGCGACGGTGCGCTGGACGGCCACCGACGCCGACGCCGGCGACCGGCTGCGGGCCAAGGTCGACTACTCGTTCGACGACGGGCGCAACTGGACGGTGCTGTTCGTCGGGCCCAACCGCGGCAGCACGGCGATCCCCAGCGCGTACCTCAGCCGCTCCTCGCGGGCGCGGGTGCGCGTGCGCGTGAGCGACGGGTTCAACGAGGGCCAGGCGACGTCGGCGCGGTTCACCGCCGTGGGCCGGCCGCCCAGCGTGGGGATCCTCACGCCGACGCGGCGCGGCCAACGCATCGCGCAGGATGCGTGGCTGTCGCTCAGCGGCGAGGCAACCGACGACCGCCGTCGGCGGCTGGCCGGGCGCTCGGTTCGCTGGTTCGACGGGCGTCGGCTGATCGCCACCGGCCCGCGCGCCAGCGTGACCGGGCTGCGGCTCGGTCGGCGGGGCATCCGCATGACCGCGCGCGATGCCTTCGGGCGCCAGCGCAGCACGTTCGCCACGGTCACCGTGGTTGCGGTGCCGCCGCAGTTCCTGCGCCTCACCGGCCCGGCGCGGCTGAGCCGCAACGCCACCGTGGCCAGCCTACGGGTGCGTACGAACGTCACGTCCATTCTCACCGCCCGCGGCCGGCGCGCGGTGGTCGGGCGGGGGACGCGCACGGTGCGCCTGCCGGTTCCGCGCGGCCGCGCGACACTCGCCGTCCCGGTCACGCTGCGGTCGGGGCGCTTCACGGCGCGGAGGGTGTTGACCATCCCGCGTTCATGAACGACCCGCCGCAGGACTTCGACCGGGATCCCTGCACCTGGTACTGGTACAAGGACCCGGCCGACATCCCGGCGCGCCACTTCCGGGGCTAGGCCTCGTCCTTCGCCGGCCCGGTCAGCGAGCCCTTGAACTCGCGGATGCCGCGGCCGAGCGAGCGCCCCGCGTCGGGCAGGCGCTTGGGGCCGAGCACGACGAGGGCGATGATGAGGACGATCACGATCTCCATGGGTCCGATTCCGGGCATGGGCGCTCCTTTCGGTTGGGTCAGGACCTGATGAACGGCTTGACGGCCTGCTGGACCGCGGCCGTGTCCAGGGCCTGGTCGAACGCCAGCGGCGCCGGCGGCTGACCGTTGAGCAGGCGGATCGCCGCCGCGTGGCGGGCCTCCACCTGGACGATCGCGCCGGCCGAGCCGAGGACTTCCTTGGACTGGATGGCCGGCGCGGCCCCGTTGTAGGCGCTCACCCCGGTGTCCTCCAGCGTCTGCGCGAGCTTGAGGAACGCTCGCGCGTCGCCCCGCGGGAACACGAACCGCGGCTTGGGAGCCGGCGTGCCGCCCAGCTGACGCACCGCGGCGGTGAGGGCGTCCACGTGCGTCGCCTCCTCCTGGCCGAAGCGCTTGGCCAGCGTCGCCGCCCGCGCGCTGAGCCCGGTGGGGGCGCTCTCGTAGAACGCGGTCTCCAGGTACTCGAGCGTGAGCGCGAAGTTCACGATCTCGACGTCGCCCATGCCCTCCTGGGCCATGGCCTGGCGGACGAAGGGGCCGACGGTCGCGGCGCCGTACACGGTGCCGGCCGCCAGGGCGCCCTTGAGGATGAACGACCCGCGGGTGAGCCCGTGGATCTCGACGGCGCCCAGCTCGGGCACCGCTGCCTTTGTGTTGGTCATGTCTGAGTTTCCTTTCGCGGTGCTAGCTGACGAGGAACGGCTTGACCTTGGGCAGGACCTCTTCCATCGAGGCCGGCTTGGCGAAGGCGCCGTCGGGGGTGACGTTCTGCTGAGTGAGGAAGTTCAGCGCCGAGGCGTGTCGCGCCTCGACCGTGTGGATGGACAGGGCGGCTGCCAGGACCTCCTTGTTCTGGATCCGGCCCGCCTGGCCGAGGTAGGCCGCCGCGCCGAGGTTCTCCACGGTGGCGGCGAGCTGCAGGACGCTGCGGGCGTCCTCGAGCGGGAACGTGGTCTTGGGCCGCGGCGCCGGCGTGCCGCCCAGCTTCTTGGCGGTGGCGGCGAGCGCGGTGACGTGATCGTTCTCGTTCTCGCCGATCGACCGGATCAGCGCGAGGTCCTTCCCGCGGAAGAGGCCGGAGCCGGCCACCTTCTCGTAGAAGTCGGCCTCGATGTACTCCAGCGTCAACGCGTAGTTGACGATCTTCAGGTCGCCGGCGGTCGACCCGGCGGCCGGAGCCGCCTTGTCCGTCGTGCCCGCGCTGTCCTTCTCGTCGTCGCCGCAGGCGGCGAGAAAGATGGAGAAGGCGCCGGCGGCGCCGGCCCCGCCGACCATGCGCAGGAAGCGCTTGCGGTCGGACGGGTCGCGCGACAGTTCCTCCATCGCGCTGGGATTGCGAGGCTCTGAGCGCTCGCGCTCGAGCTGGGCCATGTTCGATACCTCCGTTGGAAGAACTGTCTCGGGGAGGTAATACGGGCGACCCGGGCCCTTGGATCAGAGCTAGGCTATGAATGTGCCCCAGCAGCACCTGGACCGCCTCACCGCGACCGACGCGTCGTTCCTGGCCAACGAGGGCCGGTCCTCGCACATGCACGTGGGCGGTATCACCACGTTCGAGGGGCCGCCGCCCTCCTACTCGGACTTCCTGGACCAGACCCGGGCGCGCCTGCACCTGGTCCCCCGCTACCGCCAGAAGCTCTTCGTGCCGCCGCTGGAAACCGGGCGCCCGGTGTGGGCCGACGACCCGAACTTCAACCTCGAGTACCACGTGCGCCACACGGCGCTGCCCGAGCCCGGCGACGAGCACCAGCTGCTCCTGCTGGCGGCGCGGATCTTCTCCCAGGGCCTGGACCGCTCCAAGCCGCTGTGGGAGACGTGGTTCGTCGAGGGGCTGGAGGGCAACCGCTTCGCCCTGATCTCCAAGACCCACCACGCGCTGATCGACGGCATCGCCGGCGTGGACCTGGCGACCGTCCTGTTCGATCTCTCCCCGGTCCCGGCCGAGATCCCCGTCGACGGCGAGGAGTGGCATCCCGCCCCCGAGCCGGGCACGGCCGATTTGGTGGCCGCCGGCCTGCGCGGGCTGGTGCGCTCGGGCGCCGAGGTCACGACGCGGGCGCTGCGCGCCGCCGCCAATCCCGAGACCACCCTGCGCCGCGTGCGCGAGGCGGCCGAGGGCGTGGGCGAGATCGTGTGGGCCGGCCTGAACCCGGCGCCCGACACGCCGCTCAACGTGGACATCGGGCCGCACCGCCGCCTGGCCGTGGTGCGCAACGACCTCGAGGACTTTAAGACGATCAAGGACGGGCTGGGCGGCACGGTCAACGACGTGGTGCTGACCGTGGTGTCGGGCGCGCTGCGCCGCTGGCTGCACTCGCGCGGCGTGCGCACCGAGGGGATGGAGCTGCGCGGGCTCGTGCCGGTCTCCATCCGCGGCGAGGACGAGCGCGGCCAGCTGGGCAACCGCATCGCGGCGATGCGCGGGCCGCTGCCGGTCTACATCGCCGACCCCGTGGCGCGGCTGCGCTTCGTCAAGGCGGCCATGGACGGGCTCAAGGAGTCCAAGCAGGCGCTGGGAGCGGAGGTGATCGCGGGCGTCAACAACTTCGCCCCGCCGACGATCCTCGCCCAGGCGTCGCGCCTCAACTTCTCCACGCGGCTGTTCAACCTGATCGTCACCAACGTGCCGGGGCCGCAGTTCCCGCTCTACGTCCTCGGGCGCGAGCTGCAGGACCTGTTCCCGATCGCCTTCCTGCCCGAGCGCCACGCGCTGGCCGTGGCGATCATGTCCTACAACGGCAAGCTGAACTTCGGGCTGCTGGCCGACTTCGACGCCGTCCCCGACCTCGACGTCATCGAGCGCGGGCTGGTCGAGTCGCGCGACGAGCTGCTGCGCGCGGCGCGCGCGGCC
>DATLOP010000347.1:0-6660 GCA_035536255.1 Solirubrobacteraceae bacterium | reverse complement strand
GAGCAGGGCCGGCCGGCCGGCGACGACGAACCCCGCGCCCGGGACCTCGCCCGCGACGCCGAGCCCTTCGCGGTTCGCGAAGCCCGCGACGGGGGCGAGGTCACCGAGCTCGCCGCGGGCCGCGGCCGCGATGGCGCGGGCGACGGGGTGCTCGGAGGCGTCCTCCAGCGACCCGACGACGCGCAGCGCCTGCGCCCGGCTGGTGCCCGCCCCGACGTGGACGTCGGTGAGCGACATGCGCCCGGAGGTCACGGTCCCGGTCTTGTCCAGCACGACCGTGTCGATCCGCCGCGTCGACTCCAGGACCTGCGGCCCTCGGATGAGCAGCCCGAGCTGCGCACCGCGGCCCGTGCCGACCAGCAGCGCGGTGGGGGTGGCCAGCCCGAGCGCGCAGGGGCAGGCGATGATCAGCACCGCCACGGCGGCCGTCATGGCGAAGGCGAAGCCGTCGCCGGCGCCCAGCCAGAAGCCGAGCGTTCCGACGGCGGCCAGGATCACGGCGGGCACGAAGACCGCGGAGACGCGATCGGCCAGGCGCTGGACGGGCGCCTTGCCCGACTGCGCCTGGGTGACCAGCCGCGCGATCTGGCTCAGCGCGGTGTCTGCGCCAATCCGGGTGGCGCGCACGACGAGGCGACCTCCCGCGTTGATCGCCGCGCCGGCGACCTCCGAGCCCGGCGCGACCTCGACCGGGACGGACTCGCCCGTCAGCAGCGACATGTCGACCGCCGAGCGACCGTCCTCCACGACGCCGTCGGTGGCGATCTTCTCTCCGGGCCGGACCACGAACCGGTCGCCCACGGCCAGCGCCTGCACCGGGACCCGGCTCTCGGCGCCGGTCTCGTCGAGCACCGCGACGTCCTTGGCGCCGAGCTCGAGCAGCGACTCCAATGCCGCGCCCGCGCGCCGCTTGGCGCGCGCCTCGAAGTAGCGCCCGGCCAGGATGAAGGTCGTGACCACGGCCGCCACCTCGAGGTAGATCTCGTCCATGGCCGCCCGGCCGTCGGGGATCAGGTCGAGCCGCATCCGCATGCCGGACTCGCCCGCGTCGCCGAGGAACAGGGCGTAGAGCGACCACAGCCAGGCGGTCAGGACGCCGACGCTGACCAGCGTGTCCATCGTGGCGGCGCCGTGGCGCAGGTTCGCCCACGCCGCGCGGTGGAACGGGAGCCCGCCCCACAGGACGACGGGTGTGGCGAGCTGGAGCGCCAGCCACTGCCAGTGCTCGAACTGCAGCGCCGGGACCATCGACAGCACGAGCACCGGCGCGGACAGGACAGCGCTGACCAGGAGGCGGCGTCGCAGCGGAGCCGTCTCGTCAGGCTCGCCGCCCTCGGTCGTCTCGGCGCCGGCCGCGGGCAGCACCGCCTGGTAGCCGGCCGACTCGACGGCGGCCACGAGCTCCTCGCCGCCGATTGCCGCCGGGTCGTAGTCGACGGTGGCGCGCTCGGTCGCGTAGTTGACCGTCGCGCTCACGCCCTCGAGCTCGTTGAGCTTGCGCTCGACGCGGCGCGCGCACGAGGCGCAGGTCATCCCCGCGATGGGGAGCTCGACGTGCTCGGCGCCATCGCTCGTGGAGGTGCTCATCGTCCGTTTCCTATACAGGGGAGGGGTATGCCCAAATGAGCGTAGCACATACCCCCGCCCGGTATGCTAGCCTGGATCCATGCCCGCCGAGACCACGACGAGCCGCGGCTACACCGCCACCAAGGACCAGCTGCTCAACCGGCTCCGTCGCATCGAGGGCCAGGTCCGGGGCCTGCAGCGCATGGTCGAGGAGGACCGCTACTGCATCGACGTCGTCACGCAGATCAGCGCCGCCCAGGCGGCGCTGGACAAGGTGGCGCTCGGCCTGCTCGACGAGCACGCGCGCCACTGCGTCGTCGAGGGGCACGGCAAGGGCGAGCCCGAGGAGCTGACCGACGAGCTCATGGGCGCGGTCGCCCGGCTGATGCGCCGCGGCTGACCCTGCTCGGGCCTAGCCGAAAGCGGTCAGTGGCCGTCGCCCGGCGCCATCATCGTGCCCATCTTCCCCTCGTGCGACCCGGGCTCCGTGAGCCCCGGCGTGTCGCCGGGGACCAGCGCCACCGCGAGCGCGAGCGCCGCCAGCACCGCGGTCACGAAGCGGTTGGCGACCGCCTTGTAGGGGAGCAGCTTCTCGACCGCGATCAGGCCGGCCACGACCACCATCCAGGCCAGGCTCATGACGCCCAGCGCGAACAGCGTCGCCATCAGTCCCCAGCAGCAGCCCACGCACCACGCGCCGTGCTCGACGCCCATCCGCAGCGCCCCGGCGCGGCCGTCTCGCCAGCGCTCGGTGAGGAAGTCCAGCGGTCCGCGGCAGCGTCGCAGGCACGCATCCTTGGCCGGCGTCAGCTGGTAGACGGCGGCGGCCGCGATCACGCCCGCCGCCACCCAGCGGCCGGCGCGGTCCCAGGCGAGCGCGTCGATCGACAACGAGCGCACGCCGACGTAGAGCCCGTAGGCCGCCAGCCCGAACGCCGTCCAGGCCACCAGGTAGCCGGCGACGAAGACCGCCCGGGGCACCGTGGCCGCACCGCGCGCCCGGCGCCGGCGCTGGATGGTGGCGAACACCAGCACCATCGGCGCGACCGACGGGAACATCATCGCGGCCATCATCACCACCCATGAGACGGCGAAGAACCCGAGGGTCCCCGGGTCGGCTCCGGGGCCGGCGTCCATGCCCGCCATGCGGTCGCCGGTGAGCAGCCACGCCCCGGCCGCCAGCACGAGCAGAGTCGCCAGGAGCAGGAGGTGGATGCGCCCCAGGGGTTCGGCCCCGGCCCAGGCTCGAGTCATTGCGGGGCCAACCTAACCGCGTTAGGCTCACTCTGCAATCCATTCCAGGGAGGTTGGCATGGCCGAGTGGCGTCTCGAGGGTCCGTACATGAAGAACTGCAACTGCGACCCGGGTTGCCCGTGCGACTTCAACGCCGACCCCACGCACCACGAGTGCGAGGGGATGGCGGCCATGCTCGTCGAGAAGGGCCACTTCGGCGACGTGTCCCTGGACGGCGCCAAGTGGGCGTTCATCTATCACTGGCCCGGCCCCCTGCACGAGGGCCAGGGGACGGCCCAGCCGGTCCTGGACGCCGGCATGTCCGACGAGCAGCGCGAGGCGCTCGGCGCGATCCTCTCCGGGCAGAACGGCGGGACGTTCTACGGGATCCTCTCCGAGATCATCGACACCTTCCACGATCCCGTGGTCGCCGACGTCGACATCGAGATCGACGTCGAGGGCCGCCGCGCGCGCTGCGCCGTGGACGGCGTGCTGGAGACGGAGAGCGCGCCGATCGCCGTGGTCGGGGAGGAGACCACCGACTACTCGATCCAGGTCCGCATCCCCAACGGGTTCGAGTACGACGAGTGCGAGGTCGCGCAGGCCAAGGTCCTGCGCGGCACGGGCGAGATCAAGTTCGAGCACGAGGGCTCGCACAGCTCGCTGGCCCGCGTGGCCAGGACGCCCGACAACTGACGCGGGCTCACGGCAGGTTCGTGGCCCGCACGCGGGCGTGCAGCTGGTCGACGATGTGCGCCGCGTTGGGCGTCTTGGCCCGGATCGTGATCTGGCCGGCCACCTTCGCCTCGTCCGCGCGGTCGTAGTCGACGCGGACCGCGACCTTGCCGTTGCCGTCGAGCGAGAAGTCGACGATGCTCAGACGCGGGTCGTCGAACTCGGTGTCCACGAGCTTGACGCGGCCGGAACGGCAGTAGAGCACCACCCGCCGCTCGCTGATTCCGAGCCCGATCCGCTCCGGGGTTACCTTGCCGTGAAAGCGCCGGCCGGGCGCCCGGAAGTGGTGGTAGCGAAGGCTGCCGCCGAGCCCCTCCTCGAGCACGACCAGCCCCTCGGACTCCAAGGCCGCCCGCAGATCCGGCCTCAGTCGTCCATCGCCCAGCAGGAGCCGGCCCAGGAAACCCACCCGCCGACGATATCCGGGCGACCGCCGGGTCTGCGCGTCGCGGTTTGCCGTGCGCACACATGGGAAGACCCTGATCCTGGACGGTCGCTGAGCAGCCGACGAGCCGACGCTGACTAGCCGACACCGGCCTCCGCCCTGGTGGACCGCCCCGCTCCCGGGACATATCCGGTCCGCCCTATCTAGGGGAGTCGCGTCCCAAGGCCACTGGCCAGGGGAGCGGAACCCAAAGGGGGAAGGTCGAGTGCCTGATGCCGCCGGGCGGGACAGAATAATCAACGCCCGGTACACAGATAGCGAACTGCTTGAGCAGATGGACGGCGGGAGTAGCGCCGCGTTCAGCGAGTTCTATGACCGCTACGCCTTACGCGCGTACCGGGTCGCGCGGTCCATATGCCGAAACCGTGAGTCAACCGAGGAGGCGCTGCAGGACGCTTTCCTGTCTATCTGGGCGAACTGCGCCAGCTATCGCGCCGAGCGCGCGCCGGTCACGGCGTGGGCGTTGACCATAGTCCGTTATCGCGCCATCGAGATCGCCAGACGAGACCACCGACCGCAGCTGGCTACGCAACCGCGCGAGCGCGCTTCGCACCGGGACCAGGTGATTGACGACGCGGTGGCCAGCGACGACGCTCAGCGCCTCCGCGATCTTCTAGGCGAGATCCCACCCAAGCAGCGCGAGGTCATCACACTCGCGTTCTACGGCCAGCTCTCCCACTCCGAGATCGCCCAGCACCTGGACCTCCCGGCGGGCACCGTCAAGGGCCGGATGCGGCTCGGGCTAGAGAAGCTCCGCGACGGACTTCAAGGCACTGCCGCCTGACTGGGCCCTGACCTCAGCGCCGGCGCGGCGCGCGCAGCACGAACGTGCGCCGCGTCGTCGGTCGGACGCCACGGCTGGAGCGTCCCATCGCGCGCGCCTCGATCGCCAACCTGCCGTGGCGGGCCAGGGCGCGGCGCGCTCCGGCCGAGAGCGCCAGCCGCAGCGAATGCGTGCGCAGCCGGGGGATCGCGTAGCGCCGCGATCCCATCTGCACGCTGCGGCGACCGGCCCGGCGGCTCAGGCGCAGCCGCCCGCGACAGTCGGCGGGGCCCAGGCAGGAGAGCGTGATCACGGCCCACCCGCCGCGCACGACGCGCAGCCGACGGATCGCCACCAGCGACCCCGGCGGGACCGCGTGGACATGGCCGTGACCGTCCGCGACGTTGAGGGTCGAGGCGGTCTGGGGGCCCGGCCCGACCGGCGGCGGGCCGCCGGCAGGCGGACACGCCGCCTGCCCGTCGGGCGGCCGCGTGACGAAGCTCCAGGTGACGGGCTCGCGCAGCGCGGCGCCGGCGTGGTCGCGGACCCGTTCGGTGACCACCGCCGTGTAGCGGTGGCACGGCTCGAGGTCCACCCCGGGATAGAGCATCATCGAGTGCGTCCCTTCACCGTTCCCGTAGGGCCCGGGCCGGGGAAACCCGGGCGCCACCGGCACCCGCCGGCCATGCGCGTCCAGCAGCTGGAAGGCGTCGGGATCCAGCGGCGAGTTGTGCAGCGCGTTCGAGAGGACCGCGATCAGGCGCGTCTCCGCGCCGCCGCCGCCGGGGCCCGGCGAGCTGCGCACGGGCAGCCAGCGGAACGGGACTCCCTCCTCGTTGCGCTCGGGGTGGACCGCGACCACCCGGGGGGCGGGATGGCTCCCGTCGACGAGCTTGCGCCACGCCGCCTGGTAGTAGCCGGCGATCCCCTCGGCCGTGTCGAGGACCCCGCCGGAATCGGAGAGGTAGGTGGCGGCCGAGCGCGGCATCGTGTCCTTGACCCGCTTGTACTCGGTGGCCACGGCGGCGCGCTCCCCGGTCAGCGCCCCCGTGATGATCGAGTGCCCGGCGAGGATGCCCTCGCGCGTGATGTCGTCGCGGCCCACCGACCGGTAGACCGCGAGCAGATCGTCGACCGGCGGCGGGTAGACCGGCACGCTCCCGTAGCGCAGGTGATCCACCAGCCCGATCATGTCCATCGAGAACTCCGAGGTGTTGGCCTGATCGAGCACCGGCAGGTTCCCGAGCTCCGCGAACCCCGGGAGGCCGGCACGCGTCAGGGAGCTGTGCGGCGCCTCCCCGTAGTCGGCCATACGGGGCTCGAACAGCCAGTCCCACATCTCGTCGCCCATCCCGTGAGCGGCGGCGCCGAGCATGTGGGCGATCATCGGCGCACAGGCCCCGTTCGGGTCGTCCAAGCGCCCGCAGTCCGGGCGTGAGCGGATGTGCGCGACGTAGGCGTTGACGAAGCGCTCCCAGTGCGAGACCTCGCCGTAGTCGCCCCCGGGGAAGCTGGAGGATCCGTAGCCGCCGTCGGGATAGTGGGCGCCGGAGAGGATCTCGTCGCGGTGGGCGCTGAGCAGGTTGTGGAGGCCGGGGTCGCTGACGAACGGGATCGCCGCCTCGGCCATGAACGCGTGGGTGGTCACCCCCGCGGCGGACGCGCCCGCCGGGAGAGCCAGCGAGCAGGCCGCGACCACCCCCAAGAGTCCCGCGCGCATCCTGCGCGCCGCACCATGGCGACGACCCGCCGGCGTCAACGGTCGATCCATGACCGGGCAACCGTACCGCGATTCGAACCCCGCGGAGCGACCGTCGGGGCACGACGTGCTCGTCGTGCTTCATCGCCCGCCCGCGGGGATCCACGGGCCGACCTTGCCGACGCCGGACGCCAGGCCGGCGCCCAGGCTCGAGACGC
>DATLOP010000346.1:0-9906 GCA_035536255.1 Solirubrobacteraceae bacterium | reverse complement strand
AGCAGGGCCACGATGCGGTCGAGGTCGCCTCCGGCCTCGGGCGTGGGCGCGGCGGCGGGCGGGTCGCCGGACCCCGCCTCGGGGGCCTCCATGAACACGTGGTCCATGGGGAAGTCCAGGAACGCCGGCCCGGTGTGCGGCGTCGTCGCCGCGGCCAGGGCCTCGTCCACCAGGCCGGGGATCTCCTGCGCCGACTGCGCCGTGGCGGCCAGCTTGGTCAGCGGCCGGACGAACGGGACGTGGTCCATCTCCTGCAGCGAGCCCTGGCCCCAGCGCATCTGCGGCGCGCGGCCCCCGAGCACGAGCATCGGCGAGTTGTTCTGCAGCGCCGAGCCCAGCGCGCTCATCCCGTTGGTCACGCCGGGACCGGCGGTCAGCGCGCACACCCCGGGGTCGCGGGTCACCTTGGCCCAGCCCTCGGCCGCGAACGCCGCGGTGGCCTCGTGGCGCGTGTCCACGAGGTCGATCCCCTCCTCGCGACAGCCGTCGTAGATGGAGAACAGGTGGCCCCCGGAGAGCGTGAACAGCTTGGACACGCCGTGGGCCCGCAGGCGCCGCGCCACCAGGCGCCCGCCGTGGAGCTGCGTGGACGCCTCGGTCTCGGTCGACATGCGGGTAACGCTACCTCGATAATCCCCGGCGTGATCGTCGACGCGGCGGTGTACGAGGACGGGCGCCGCCTGGACGGCCAGGTGAGCATCGAGGAGGCGGGCGCGGCATCCGGGCGCAACGGCACGTTCGTGTGGCTCGGGGTGGCCGAGCCGACGGAGGAGGAGTTCGACGCGATCGCGCGCGAGTTCGCGCTGCACGAGCTGGCCGTGGAGGACGCCGTGCACGCCCACCAGCGCCCGAAGCTCGAGGTCTACGGCGACAGCCTGCTCGTCGTGCTGAAGACCGCGCGCTACGTGGACTCGCAGGAGGTGGTCCACATCGGCGAGGTGCTCCTGTTCGTGCACCCGACGTTCCTGGTCTCGGTCCGCCACGGCGAGACCGGCGCCCTCAAGACGGCCCGCCGGCGCCTGGAGTCCCGGGACGACCTGATGGTGGAGGGCCCGGGCGCGCCGCTGTACGGGATCCTCGACGCCGTGGTGGACGACTACGAGGCCGCCGCCGACGGGCTCGAGTACGACATCCAGGAGGTGGAGTCCGAGGTGTTCACGCCCGGGCGCACGAACCCGGCCGAGCGCATCTTCAAGCTCGAGCGCGAGGTGCTCGAGTTCCAGCGCGCGGTCACGGGCCTGGTGCCCGCGCTCGACCGCCTGGCGCGCGGGCAATTCGACGTCATTCCCGAGATGCTGCACCCCTACCTGCGCGACGTGCACGACCACCTGCTGCGGGTGACCGGCCGCATGGAAACGTTCCGCGAGCTGCTGGGCTCGGCGCTGCACGCCAACCTGACCCAGGTCTCGGTCCGCCAGAACGAGGACATCCGCAAGATCTCGGCCTGGGTGGCGATCCTCGCCGTCCCGACGATGGTCGCGGGGCTCTACGGGATGAACTTCGAGCACATGCCCGAGCTGCGCTGGGAGCTCGGCTACCCGACCGTGCTGGCGGTGATCGCCGCCGTGTGCGCGTACCTCTTCTGGCGCTTCAAGCGCGCGGGCTGGCTGTGATCGAGGTCGAGGATCTCGGGGGCATCGCCTAGCGGATGTGCTCGCTCACCGCGCGCTGGGCTCCCGCTCGGCCGCGAACACGCGGACCGGCTCGGACTTCCCGCGCAGCGTAGCCGCCGGTCGCTCCGCCCACTCGTCTCCGTCGCGGGTCATCCGCCGGCGCGTGGCCTCGGTGATGAGCACGTCGTCGCCGGTCCGGCGCGTCAGCGCCTCCACGCGCGCGGCGGTGTTGACGGTGTCGCCGATCACCGTGAACTCGAGCTTGCCCCCGCCGCCGATCGTGCCCGCGACGACCGGGCCCGAGTTGACCCCGATCCCCACGCGCAGTCGCCCGGCCCAGCCCGAGCGCACGCACTCGGCGATCTCCCGGGCCGCCGCCACCGCACGGTCGGCGTGGTCGTCGTGGCGCGCGGGCGCGCCGAACACGGCCAGCAGCCCGTCGCCGACGAACTTGTTGGCGTGCCCGCCGTGGCGCGTGACTAGCGGGACGACCTCGCCGAACAGCTCGTTGAGCGTGGCCACGACCTCGCGCGCGTCGGAACGCTCGGCGAACGCCGTGAAGTCGCGGATGTCCAGGAACAGCACGCTGACCTCGATCTCCTCGCCGTCGAGGGCCGCGCCGTCGCGCAGCACCTGGTCGGCCACGCCCGGGGCGACGTAGGAGCCGAAGGCGTCGTGCAGGCGCTCGCGCTCCTCCAGGCCGGCGACGGCCGCGTTGAACGACTGCACGAGCTCCCCCGTCTCGTCGGCCGAGATCACGGGCACGCGCACCGACAGGTCGCCGCCGGCCACGGCCTGGGTGGCGCGGCGCAGCTCGCGGATCGGGCCCAGCACCGACCGCGCGAGCAGCAGCGTCAGGTAGAAGGACGTCGTGAAGGCGATCGCCACCGCGACCAGGATGTCCAGCCCCAGGTCGCGCAGCGTCGCCTGGCCGTCGGTCGAGAGCCCCGACACGACGACGCCGGTGATGATGTTGAAGGCCGGGACGGCGACCAGCAGCTTCAGCCCCAGCGAGACCGCGTCGCGCCCGATCTCGAAGTCGCGCGGGAGGTCCGGCGCGATGCGCTCGAGCACCGGGCGCATCGCCAGCTCCATGGCGAAGTAGCGCAGGGCGAGGCTGTACAGCTCGACCACGATCGCCCCGGCCAGGAGGATCGGCGCCGCGTACCACTGCAGGTCGAGCTCCCACGTGGCGTACACCGCGAAGGGCAGGCCGCTGGGCGCCAGCAGCAGCGCCGTCCGCGTGCCCCGCAGGTAGGCCACCGGCAGCGCGGCCAGCGCGCGCCACGCCGCCGTCGCCGTCGTCGCGTCGCGCTCCCCCCGCAGCCAGCGGTCGGCCGGGCGCAGGAGCGTGAAGGCCCGGCGGATGCCGATGAGGTTCTCGAGCAGGACCATCGCCTGGCTGGCCGCGACCAGGCGCAGGAACTCGGCCGTCGTCATGTCCTGGTACAGGACGAGGACGCCCAGGCCGAACAGCGCCACGAGGTGCGCGACCTGGAACTGGACGGCGAGGACGAGGCGCGGGTAGCGCCGTCCGAGCTTGCGGGCCAGGAAGCGCAGCAGCCGGGTCACGGCGCGGCCAGACTACCGGCGCCCGCGGGGACGCGTCACGCGACGACGAAGCCGGGCGAGCGCAGCATCGCCGCCGCCGCGGCCACGCGCTGCTCCCCGCAGTGCAGGACGCGACCGATGCGCAGCACGGGCACCCGGTCCGCGCCCCAGCTCAGCAGCCGGCGCCCGGCCTCCTCCAGCGGCCCGTCACGCGCCACGTCGCCCGCCGCGGCCAGGCATCCGTCGAGCGGGACCCCGGCCGCGGCCGCCGCCTCGGCCAGCACCTCGAGATCGTTGAGGTCGAACCCGCCGCAGAACGCGAGACGCGCCGCGGCCAGCGCGAAGGCGCCCCCGCGGTCCAGCTCGTCCGCGTACAGCGCGGCGCGCATCGCGCCCCGGGCGTCGCGCGGGTGGTCGGCGGGCCAGGAGAGCGGCAGGTGCAGCTCGGCGGCGCGCCGCTCGGCCGCGGCGCGCGCGGCGGCGCCGGCGTCGTCGTCGGTCCACGGGTCGCCGCGGTGCAGCGCCTCGGCGCAGGTCGGGCGCCAGCGCACGGCGGGAGGCCGGCGGTCCAGGCACTCCAGCGCCAGGTAGCTGAACGGGCACGCCAGGTCGAAGTGCAGCCACGCGGCGGCGGCCGGCGGCATGGACCGGGGAGCGGCCGGCCGCCCCCGATAACCCTTCAAGCTCACCACATCGCCCATCACCAACGGAAACGCAGGGCGGGCGCGGATCTGGCGGCTCCGAGCGATCTCTAAGCCCCGCCTAAAGGTTCTGTCAGCGTGCCAATCTGCTAGAAGTAAACACGGCGCATTCGGGAAGGCGTTTGGTAACCGATGACCGTCGACACGGAGGTAGCACCATCCCTGGATTTCCCCCACCGAAGCGTCACCCGTACGACCAGTGGTCGCCCGACACCCGCGCCCTGGACCTGGTCGGCGACAAATGGACGCTGCTCATCGTCCGCGACCTGGCCGCCGGGCCCCGTCGCTTCGTGGAGCTCCAGCGGGTGCTCCCCGGCATCTCCACCGAGCAGCTGCGCTCGCGCCTGAACCGGATGGTGGCCGACGGGCTGCTGACCCGTCAGCGCTACCGCGAGGTGCCGCCCCGGGTCGACTACGAGCTGACCGAGCGCGCGCGCGACCTGATGCCGATCCTCGGCGCGCTGGCCCGCTGGGGGTTCGAGTGGACGTGGAGCGAGCCCCGCTCCGGCGAGGACGTCGACGTCGGCGCGATCCTGCGCCTGGCGCCCGGGCTGGTCTCGCTCCCGCGCGCGGTGCGCGGGACGGCCGTGTTCTCGGCCACCGGCAAGCAGGGCAAGCCGCGCGACTACGTCCTGCGCGCCACCGCGGGCCGCGTGGAGATCACCGAGCCCGCCGAGGCACCGAGCGACGCCGACGCCCGCGTGGCCGGCACGCACCGCTCGTGGGTCGCCGCGCTGGGCCCGGACGGCGACCGCTCTGGCCTCGAGGTCGAGGGCGACAGCCGGCTCGCCGAGGCGCTGCTCGACGGCGTCGCGCCCGCCAAGCGCGCCAACTCCAAGGCCGCCTAGCCCCGTCCGGGGCGCGCCGGGCCTCAGGGCCCGGCGTACGTCTCGGCGGAGACGTTGGGGAAGGCCTGCCGGCGCCCCTGGAAGGCGATCGGCGACTGGGTGAAGCAGGCCGGGATGCTCGACTCCGGCGGCGGCTTGAGCTGCTTGGGCTGGTCGCCGCCGGTCGGCGTGTTCTTGCAGTCCCAGTTGGGGAACATGTCGCCCTGGGCCGTGACCTTCGCCGAGAAGGCCAGCGGCTCGACGTAGGAGTTGCCGCGGTTGGTGGGGAGACGGTTCTGGTGGATCCCGAGCGTCTCGCTGCCGAACGGGCTGAGCTGGCGCAGGATGTGGCCGGGCGAGCCGGGGACCGCCGTCGGCACGTGCGAGGCCAGGCCCGACGCCGCGTTGCCGAGGAAGTCCGTCACCTGGTGTGAGTACAGGCCCAGGAAGTCGAGGATCGGGTTGAGCTCGCCCAGGAACGGCGCCGTGGAGGCCAGCAGCGGGCGCGCGCCCCTGATGGTGTCGCGCAGCGCGGGCAGCCCGGTCCGCGACGCCTCGATCAGCGGGTCCAGGCGGCGGAACAGGAGCCGCAGGTCGGGCGCCAGCAGTCGCACGTCGCGCAGGGCGGGGCGCAGGTCGCGCATGGCCGGGCGCAGGTCGCGGATCAGCGGGCGCGTGTTGACGGCGAAGCGCCGCAGGCTGGCCAGCGTCAGCCGCGACTCGTCGAGGAAGGTGGGGAAGATCCGGAAGGTCTCGGCCAGCTTCTCGTTCTGCGACGCGGTGGCGCTGAACACCGACGCGGAGTTGGTGACGAGGCCGCGCAGCGCGCCCTCGTCCTCCGACAGGGCGCCGAACACCTCGCCCGTGTCGCGGACCAGGCGCCGCAGCGGCGCCTCCTCCTCGTCGAGGATCCGCAGCAGGACGCTGGCGTCGGTCACGAAGTCGGGCAGGTGCCCGAAGGAGTCCGAGAGGTTCTGCCCGTGGCCGCTGAAGCTCTCGGACAGGCTCTGCTGCCAGACGCGGAAGGCGTGGCGGGTCGTCGGGTCGAACGCGGTGAAGATCTCGTCCAGCTCGACCGTGGGCGCGACCTGGCTGTTGCGCAGGGTACCGCCCTCCTTCAGGTACGGGCTGGCCTTGGTGCCCGGCGTCAGCTCGACGTAGGTCTCCCCCAGGAGAGTCTTCTGGCGCAGGATCGCCCGCGCGTTCTGGCGCACCGGCGCGAACCGGCGGTCGACCTCGATCGTGGCCAGGGTCCGGTTGCCGCCCGGCGCCAGGTCCTTGTCGCGGACCTTGCCGACGCGCACCCCGGCCACGCGGACGTCGGCCTCCAGGCCCAGCTGCGTGGCCTCGGGGAACGCGATCTTGAACCGGTAGCCCTCGGGCTTGGCCGGGATCGGGCCGCCGAAGGAGAGCCACAGGAACAGCAGCAGCCCGAAGCACGACATCGCGAACAGCACCATCGTGAGGATCCGGCCGACCGAGGGAGCCTGCTTCTGCATCTAACAGGCGCCTCCCGCGCCGATGATGGCGTCGAGGTTCATGCTGGCCAGGATCCCCGTCGGGTCTTCGGCCAGGATGCCCTTGAAGATGCCGCACGGGCCGCCGAGGAAGACCGGGCGGTAGGACCCGTGGGCGTCGGACGAGGAGAAGACGTAGTTCGTCTGGTGCGTGACCCAGGCGATCCAGAACAGGTAGCCCTCCTCGCGGCCGTCCTTCTCCGGGCCCTCGCGGCCGCCGGGGTTGTAGCTGAACAGGTCGAAGAGCTTGTTGAGCACGACGAACGACCGCGTCAGGTCGGGCGTCGCGTCGGCCAGCTGGCGGCCGGGCGCGCGCAGGTCGCGCACCAGGGGCCGGGCGGCGCGCACGAACGGGCGGATCTGGTTACGCAGCAGCGGCGCCGCCTCGCGGGCGAAGGGCTGGATGGCGGCGTTGGCGCGGTCCAGCGAGCGCACGGCCGGGCGCAGCCGGTCCGCCGTCGGCCCGAGCACCTCGGCGAACGTCTGCACCTTGCCCAGCGTGGTCGTGGTCTGGCGCAGGGCGTTGGGGAACCGGCGCACGGCCTCGGAGATGTTCTGGTTCTCCGACGCGAAGGCGCGGAACACGGTGGCCGACGCGCTGACCAGCTCGGCCAGGTCGTCGTCGCGGCTGGCCAGCTCGGTGTTCAGCCGCTGCAGCGAGTTGACCAGCCGGCGCAGGTTGGCCCGGCGCCGCTCGACGGCCGTGGTCACCCGGGCGATGTCGCGGTTCGTCGGCTCAAAGCGCGCGAACACCTCCTGGAGGTCCTTGCCGCGGCCCTGCAGGCCGCGCCCGGCGCCGTTGACCAGCAGCTTGAGGTAGTCGCGCGTGTCGGCGTCCAGCGCGGACAGGATCTCGTCGGGGTTGACGTCCGGGAGGGTGTTGCGCACCGGCAGCGTCCAGTGCTCCTTGGCCAGCGGAGCCCGGCGGCTGCCGGGGTCGAGCTCGATGAACATGTCCTTCAGCCCGGTCTTGGGGCGCAGGAGCGCGTTGGCGTCGGTGTGGACGAGGTCCTTGTACTCGGGGTCGAGGTCCATCGTGATGATGGCCGTGCCGTTGCGCAGCTTGACCTTGGAGATGTCGCCGACCCGCACGCCGGCCACGCGGACCGTCTGGCCCTGACCCGGGGTGACGGCCTGCGCGGTGGAGAACTCGGCGTTGAGCTGGAACGGCTTCTCCTCGATCAGGGGGAAGCGCAGGCGCTGGTTGGACAGGATGTAGCCGCCGACCACGGCCGCGATCAGGACCAGGACCAGGACCGCGATGAAGTCGCCGGCGCGCTTGCGGATCGCGGTCATCATCCGGCGTTCACCGTCCCACGAGCCCGCTTGAGGTCGCCGAGCCGCTGGAGGAGCTTGCTGTTGCCGTCGTTGCCGCCGCGCAGCGCGTAGGGGGCGACCGGGGGCGCTCCGCCGTCGGTCAGGTTCTCGACCTTGGTGTCGACGATGACCAGCTTGCCGCCGCGGACGTCCCACTGGTGGCCGAGCAGGCCCTTGCTCTTGCGCAGCGCCAGGGCGCGCGCGTACCACTGCTTGGCCTCGCCGGGCTTGCCCTCGCGCTTGAGCACGTCGCCCACGCCCTCGTACTGGTTGGCGCGGTTCAGCGCGTCCTCGCGCGGCGAGAACTGGCCCGTCTTCATCGGCGTGGGCGCCGGGCCCGGGATGGTGCGCAGGTCCGGCGGCTCCTGCGTCTCGCACGGGACGTCGTAGCGCGAGGGCGGACGCTCGGCCCGCGGCGGGTTGACGCCGGTGATGGGGAAGTTCGAGATCCCGAAGCGCTGGCCGAACTGCGGGTCGACGCCGCCCAGGGCGTAGACGTTGGTCCCGTTGCCCGCCAGGACGCGCGCCCACTGGCCGTTGGCGTCGCCCGAGCGGCTCTCGCCCGCCAGGCCGGGCAGCCCCATGACGCCCTCCTGGTAGACCTTGCCCACGGCCGGGAAGTTGGGATCGGTCAGCGTCGAGCTCGACCACGGCAGCACGACCTCGTTCTGGCAGCTGGAAGCCGAGCGCACGCGCTCGTAGAGCGGCGGCAGGGCGGCGTTCAGCCGCGAGAGGTCGGGCACGAGCGGGCGCAGGTCGGCGACCAGGCCCTTGAGCTCGGGCTGGCCCACGAGCAGGTTGGCCTGGCGCACGAACGGCAGCGACGCCTCGAGCGCCGGGCCGGACGAGCGCACGGCCGGCCGCAGATCGACGATCAGCCGCCGCAGCGGCGGGAACGAGTCGTTGAGCGCGCGCAGCGCGGGCTGGGCGGCGCGCAGCGTGCGCGGCAGCTCGAAGACCGTCTGCTCGAGGTTGCTCTGCTCGACCGCGAAGGCGGCGGCGGTGGTGTTGAAGTCGGTGATGAGGCTCTTCAGGGCCTGCGGGTCGCGGTCCAGCGCCGCCGCCACCGTCCCGGCGCGCGAGATGTACTGCGAGAGGTCGTGCGGGCGCAGGCCGAGCTGCGCCTCGCTGACCACGGCGCTGCCGCGGAAGGCGTCCTGCCAGTAGTCGATCGACTTGTTGAAGCCCTGGGCGCCCCGGCCCTCCAGGCCCGCGCCCAGCTCCTTGAGCAGCACCTGGAGGTTGCGCCGCGTGTCGGCCTGCAGCGCCGTGAACAGCTGGTCGACCTGGACCGCGCTGGCCGTCTGCCCGAGGCCGATCGTGTCGCCGTCGTCGACCACCGGCGCCGACGGGGACCCCGGCTTGAGGTCGATGAACGTGTTGCCCTCGAGGAAGATGTTCGGGCGGATGCGCAGCGTGGCGTCCTTGTGGATCGGACGGCCCACCTCGTCGATGCGCAACGTCGCCACCGCGCCCCGGTCGCCCTTGCGCAGGAACTCGATCCCGACGACCTTGCCGACGTTGACGCCGCCGATCCGCACGAACGACCCCTTGCGCAGGTTGGCCGCGTTGTCGAACTGCGCCTTGATCTCCCAGTGGTGCTTGAACGGGATCGCCTTGGAGAACCCGAAGTAGGTGCCGAGGACCGCGAGCACGACCAGGATCGCGCCGGCCTGGACGCGGGAGATCCCCTTGGGCTGGTTGCGCCTCATCGCCGCCCCGTCTTGTTCGAGCCGGAGTAGATCCCGGTGATCTGCTCGGGCGGGAGCATGGCGCCGATCTCGTTCTCGCGCGAGAACGTCTGGCCCTGCGGGACGCGCGGGCGCCCGGCGAACGTCGGGCCCTGGCTGCCCGGCGAGTGCGGGTCGAAGATGACCTGCGTCGGCTTGCCCTGGGAGTTCTTCGACGGAGCGAAGGTCGCCAGGTTGCCGCTCATGTAGCCGCGCTGCCCGTTCTCGCAGTCGGCGGTCCCGTCGTCGTTGACCGCCGCGCCGTGCGCCTGGCCGTGCAGGTAGGCGTTGTCCCCGCGGCTCGGCGGGCCCTGGTAGTCCTCGCCCATGACCGGCTCGGTGGCTCCGATCGACCCGTAGCCGTTGCGCTGGCCGGCCGCCGTGTTCAGCAGCGCGCGCTGGGCCGTGCCGGTCGGGTCGGCCTCGGAGATGTGCTCGCCGAGCATGTACCAGAAGTAGTTCCAGCCGTTGCACACCGTCTGGTACGGGCCGACGAACCGCACGAGCGGGTTGAGGATCGCCACGGTGCGCGTGAAGCCGCGCAGCGCCCGGTTGGTGGACAGGTCGCGCGCCAGGTCGCGCAGCTCGAGCAGGACCTCCCCGGTACGCCGGTTGAGCTCGACCGTGCGCCGGACGACCGGGGTGCCCTC